>CAVKBG010000004.1:0-30599 GCA_963654755.1 Desulfovibrionaceae bacterium | reverse complement strand
TGCGAGAATATTCTTGCGTGCGTCCGCGAGATGACAGGCTGGTCGAGAAGAAAAGGCTGCATAATCTGCGGAACAGGCATTTTCTTGATTGCGCTAACAACCGCGCTCGGCTACAGCGTGTTCCATTTTCATCCGTTCGGCGAAGGCTCGGCGTGGCTTGATTTCTGGGATTTTCTTGTAAGCAACAATCTTCTTCCGCTAGGCGCGCTGATTTTCGCCGTTTTCAGCTGCAGCAGCAGATTCGGCTTAGGCTGGGAAAAACTCGTGCAAGAAGCGAACGAGGGCGAAGGCCTCAAAGTCAAAAACTGGATGAAGCCGATTTTCGCGTACTTCGTTCCGCTCTGCATAATCGCAATCTACATAATCGGGCTTGCAACGTTCAAGTGGAGATAAAAAAAACGATTTTCTGAAAGTTTCCCGAAAACGAATTTTGATTTTAAGAAACTTCGGGATTTTCCCGAAAGATGAATTCTGATTTTTACTTTCGGGAAAAAAAGCCGGAACTGGCACAAGGCAAATGCTTTATGTTAGTCCGGCTGTATTTTTATGTGGCTAGAGATTTGAGTATCCCATCAAGTATTCATCGATTTCTCTTGCGCATTCTCTTCCTTCTGCAATCGCCCAGACAACAAGCGACTGACCTCTGTGCATATCGCCTGCGGTAAAGACTTTGTCAATTCCTGTGAAGTATGAGCTTGCGCTGGAAGTTGCGACTGTATTTCTTGCGGAAAGCGGTGCGCCGAATGCGTTTGCAGTGTAATCCTCGCAGCCAAGAAATCCCGCGGCAATCAGAATCAGGTCGGCTGGAAGTTCTTTTTCACTTCCTTCGATTTCACAGAGAGTGCGTTTTCCGTCTACGTTCTTGAATTCAACTTGAACTGTTTTTATTCCGCAGACTTTTCCGTCTTTCTGATAAACTTCCTTGATTGTCGTTTTGTAAACGCGCGGATCATGCCCGAATTCCTCAATTGATTCTTGCGCACCGTAGTCTGTCTTTAAGACTTTAGGCCACTGCGGCCATGGATTGTTCGGCTGACGCTCTATTGGAGGACAAGGCATCATTTCAAGCTGAGTTACGCTTGCCGCTCCGAGTCTTATGCTTGAGCCTGTGCAGTCGTTTCCTGTGTCGCCTCCGCCAAGAATTACCACGTGCTTTCCTTTAGGGTTAAAGAAGTTTTTATCTGAAAAGTTTGAATCCAAGAGGCTTTTTGTAACACTTTTGAGCCAGTCCACGGCGAACATTATTCCCTGCGCACCGCTTCCTGGGGCAGACAGAGGGCGAGCTTTTTTTGCTCCGCAGCACAAGGCAACCGCATCATATTCAGAAAGAAGCTGCTTGGCATCCATATTGCGGCCGACATCAGCGTTCGTTATAAACGTAACTCCTTCCGCTTTCATAAGTTCGATTCTGCGCTCTACAATTTTTTTGTCCAGCTTCATGTTCGGAATGCCGTACATCAAAAGTCCGCCGATTCTGTCGTCGCGTTCGTAAACTGTTACATTGTGTCCGCGCCGGTTCAGCAAATCTGCAACAGCAAGTCCTGCAGGACCTGAGCCGATTACCGCAATCTTTTTGTCGCTTCTGACTTTCGGAATCTGTGGCTTCATGTAGCCTGACTCAAATGCCTTTTCTATTATGTAAAGTTCGTTGTCGTGAATTGTTACAGCTTCTTTTATGTCGCCGCCGTTACCGCAGTTGCAGGCCTTTTCGCACAATGCAGGGCAGACTCTTCCTGTAAATTCCGGGAAGCTTGAAGTTTTTAGAAGCCTCCAAGCCGCCATGTCATACTGTCCTTTGTAAAGCGCATCGTTCCATTCAGGAATAAAATTGTGGAGCGGACATCCCGTCACCATTCCTGCAAGTTTGATTGCGCTTTGGCACATTGGAACGCCGCAGTTCATGCATCTTGCCGCCTGTTCCCGCCGTTCCTTGTCGTTAAGATGATTGTGGAATTCCTTGAAATTCTTTATGCGTGAAGAAGGCTCAATCCAGGAATCTTCAACGCGCTTGTATATCATAAATCCGTCGTTTTTACCCATAGTGTACCCCTGACTTTTTCTTATGCAGTTAGCTTTTTAAAAGCTTCAAGGACTGCTTCATCGTGATTTAAACCGCGCTCTTCGCCCTTTGCGATTTCCGTCATCATTTTTTGATAATCATTAGGAACAATTTTTTTGAAGTGCTTGATATAATCATCAAAGCCCTTAAGAATTTTCTTTGCAAGTTCTGAGCTAGTTTCTTTTGCATGACGCTGAATCAAATCTTTTATGATTTCAATGTCGTGGCTGTCCGAAACTTCTGTCATGGAAACAAGCTGCTTGTTCAATCTCAGATACAAATCGTGGTTCATGTCCAAAACGTAAGCTGTTCCGCCTGACATTCCTGCGCAGAGGTTTTTTCCAGTTCCGCCCAGAATTACGGCAATTCCGCCTGTCATGTATTCAAGTCCGTGGTCTCCGCAGCCTTCAACAACCGCAGTCGCCCCGGAATTTCTTACGCAGAATCGTTCTCCGGCAATTCCGTTTATGAATGCGCTTCCGCTTGTTGCTCCGTATAAGGCTACGTTTCCGATGATGATGTTTTCTTCGGCTTTGTAAGCTGCCTTTGCTGAAGGATGAACTATGATTTTTCCGCCACTCAAGCCTTTTCCGAGGTAGTCGTTTGCGTCTCCTGTGAGGTTCAATGTAAGGCCTTTTGGAATGAACGCTCCGAATGACTGTCCGCCGCCGCCTGTGCAGTTTACAACGTAGCTGTCTTCTTCAAGCGATGAGCCGAATGTTTTCTGGATTTCCGAGCCAAGAATTGTTCCCACGGTTCTGTCTGTTGAAGAAACTGAAAGTTCAAAAACGCCTTTCTTTGCTTTCTTTGACTTTTCAAATGCTTTCAGCAGCTTTGATTCATCTACAGTTTTTTCAAGCTGGAAGTCAAAAATATCCGCCGGTTCAAAATGTGTCTTTGCGTTTTCCGGAGTTTTCCAGCCGATGATTCTGCTCATGTCCACAAGGTTCGCTCTAGGGAACGCGCTTTTTTCTTTGAGGGCAAGAAGCTCCGTGTGTCCGCACATTTCTTCAATGCTGTGGAAGCCGAACTTTGCCATGATTTCGCGTAACTCTTCGGCAATGAACTTCATGAAATTCTCAACGTATTCAGGTTTTCCTGTGAAGCGTTTTCTAAGCTCGCTGTTCTGGGTTGCAACGCCGAACGGGCAAGTGTCAAGGTTGCACACACGCATCATAGCGCAGCCCATTGTGATAAGAGGAGCTGTGGCAAAGCCGAATTCCTCTGCTCCCAAAAGACATGCAATCGCAACATCGCGGCCGCTCATAAGTTTTCCGTCCGTCTCAATCACAACGCGCGAACGAAGCCCGTTCTGAATCAACGTCTGGTGAGTTTCCGCGAGCCCTAATTCCCACGGAAGCCCCGCATGATGAATGGAAGAAATTGGAGCCGCGCCAGTTCCACCGTCGTGTCCAGAAATCAGAATTACCTGCGCGCCAGCCTTTGCAACACCAGCCGCAATTGTTCCAACGCCCGCCTCAGAGACAAGCTTAACGGAAATGCGGGCAGCACGGTTCGCGTTCTTCAAGTCGTAAATCAACTGCGCCAAATCTTCAATTGAATAAATATCGTGGTGCGGCGGCGGCGAAATCAATGAAACACCAGGAGTTGCGTAACGGGTCTGCGCAATCCAAGGATAAACTTTTTTTCCAGGAAGATGTCCGCCTTCACCAGGTTTTGCTCCTTGCGCCATTTTAATCTGAATTTCCTTTGCGCTCAGCAGATATTCTTCTGTAACGCCAAAACGTCCGGACGCAACCTGCTTGATTGCGGAATTCGCCTCTGTTCCAAGACGCTCCGGTTTTTCGCCGCCCTCGCCGGAATTTGATTTTCCGTGCAGGTGGTTCATAGCCAAAGCCATGCAGCGGTGCGCTTCCTCAGAAATTGAACCGTAGCTCATCGCGCCAGTCTTGAAGCGTTTTACAATTTCAGAAACCGGCTCAACTTCGTCTATGCTGATTTCTTTTCCTTCTGGGAAACTGAACTTGAGCATTGCACGCAAAGTGTGAGGATGCGCATTGTCATCAACCAAGGCCGTGTATTCCTTGAATCTTTCGTAGCTTCCTGTTCGGGTTGCTTCCTGCAATGCGATAATCGTTTCCGGCGAATAAAGGTGGTCTTCGCAAGTCGGACCGCGGCGCAGTTTGTGGTTTCCAACCGAATCAAGATGAGTATTTACTGCAAGACCGAGCGGATCAAATGCCTTGTTGTGATGGAAGTTTACATCTTCGTCAATTTCTTTCAGGCCGATTCCTCCAACGCGGCTGACTGTGTTTGTAAAATATTCATCGATTACGTCTTTGCTGATTCCGATTGCTTCAAAAATCTGCGCAGACTGATAAGACTGAATTGTTGAGATTCCCATCTTTGCGGCGATTTTTACAATTCCGTTGATGATGCCCTTGTTGTAATCGTCAATTGCAGTGTGGTAATCCTTGTCCAAAAGTTTCTGGTCAATAAGCTCGGCAATGCATTCATGCGCAAGATAAGGATTTACCGCTCGCGCTCCGTAGCCCAAGCACATCGCAGCCTGATGAACATTTCTGACTTCCGCAGACTCAAGAATAATTGAAATTGCAGTGCGCTTTTTTGTGCGGATTAAATACTGCTCAACTCCGCTTACTGCAAGAAGACTAGGAACGGCAACGTGGTTTTCGTCAACTCCGCGGTCGCTCAAAATAATTATGTTGCTTCCGTTGTGATATTCGCGCTCGATTGCAACAAAAATATTGTCCAAGGCCTCTTTAAGCGAAGTGTTTTTATAATACAAAAGGGAAACAACCGCAGTTTTTAATCCGGGGCGGTTCAAGTTCTTAAGCTTGAGCATATCGACGCCGGTCAAAATTGGATTGTTTATTTCAAGAACTGTGCAGTTTGCGCTTTTTGGCTCAAGAAGGTTTCCGTCTGTTCCAACGTAAACGGTTGTGTCGGTAACAATTTTTTCACGCAAGGAATCAATCGGCGGATTTGTAACCTGCGCAAACAGCTGCTTGAAGTAGTTGTAAATCGGCGGATGCTTGTCGCTCATAACTGCAAGAGGCGTGTCTATTCCCATTGCTCCGGTCGGTTCAACTCCGTTCTGCGCCATCGGAAGAATCATTTCGTTTACATCTTCGTAGTTCCAGCCGAATGCACGGTACATTATGTCGCGCTCTTCCTGTGTGTAAACAGGTATTTTTTTGTTCGGAATTACAAGATCTTTCAGCTTCAAAAGGTTCAGGTTGAGCCATTCGCCATAAGGATAAAGGTTTATGTACTGCTTTTTTGCTTCTTCGTCTGAAATAAGACGCTTCTGAACTGTGTCAACAAGAAGGATCTTTCCAGGCTGAAGACGTGATTTCTTTACGATGTTTTCTTCTGGAATATCAAGAACTCCCACTTCCGAAGAGAGAATAAGCATATTGTCTTTTGTAATATAATAGCGGCTTGGGCGAAGTCCGTTTCTGTCAAGAGTTGCTCCGACAAAATCTCCATCGCTAAAAAGAATTGCGGCAGGTCCGTCCCAAGGCTCCATCATTGTTGCCCAGTAATGATAGAAATCGCGTTTCTGCTGACTCATCGTCTCGTCGTTTTTCCAAGGCTCAGGAATGCAGACCATAACTGCAAGCGGAAGAGGCATTCCGTTCATCACAAGGAACTCTAAAGTGTTGTCGAGCATTGCCGAGTCAGAACCGGTCGCATCTACTGCCGGAAGAATTTCACGCAGCTCCTCGTCCTTGAAAACCGGGGAATCAAGAGTTTCTTCTCTTGCCAGCATTCTGTCAACGTTTCCGCGGATTGTATTGATTTCTCCGTTGTGCGCAATGAATCTGTTTGGATGCGCTCTCTGCCAGCTCGGCTGTGTGTTTGTGCTGAATCGTGAGTGAACAAGCGCAAGCGAAGAAGTGTAGTCTTCAGACTGAAGGTCTTTGTAGAATGTTCTTAACTGCTGAACCAAGAACATTCCCTTGTAAACAATCGTGCGGCTTGAAAGGGAAGCAATGTATGTGTTCAAGTGAGAATGCTCAAACTGACGGCGAAGAATGTAAAGCTTGCGGTCAAAGTCAATTCCGCGGCTGATATTTTCCGGACGCTCAATAAAACACTGCATTATGCAAGGCATACAGTCTTTTGCGCGCTGACCAAGAACATCAGGATTTACTGGAACTTTTCGCCAGCCAAGAAATTTTAAGTTTTCCTTTTTTGCAAGAACCTCAAGCATTTTCATTGCCTGCGAGCGGATATATTTGTCCTGCGGAAAGAAGAACATTCCGACTCCGTAGTCGCGCGCTTCCTTAAGCTCAATTCCTTCCTGCTTTGCCGCCTGCTTAAAAAACTGATGCGAAATCTGAACAAGAATTCCAACTCCATCACCAGTTTCTCCAGTGGCATCTTTTCCTGCGCGGTGCTCCAGTTTTTCAACTATGCACAGCGCGTTATCCACGATTTTGTGAGTTGCCGTACCGTCAATGTTTACAACTGCTCCGATTCCGCAAGCATCATGCTCAAATGACGGATCATACAAAGTTTTGTTTTTTTCAGTCATAGTAACCCCTTGCATAAAAAAAAGGCGCTTTGCAAAAAACAGACAGTTAGCCTGTATTTTACAAAACGCCTTCGTTTCGTTCCCTAGAATATATAAAAAATTAAATAATTTATCAAGAGATTGGCAAAAAATATTGTCAATTTTATTGCTGGCGGATTTAATTTGAAATTGCATCGAAACTGTTTTCTTTGCTTTTTCCTTCTATATTAATGAATATTCCGTTTGGCAGGCAGGCGGCCCATTGTCCGTTCGCGTTTATTTCTCCGCTTTGAATGCAGTTTTTGTTTTCGCAAGGTGAATCTATAAATTTTGCTTTTCCATTTTCAATTTGAACCGAACTTTCTCCCAAAAGTCCTTTAAAGTTATAAATTCCATCCTTTGAAAGACTGTAAACAAATTTTTCGCTTGGAGTTTGCACAAAAAGTTCCGCAACCTTTTCACTTTTTTTTCTGAACAAATTGAAAAACGAAAGAAAAATCACAATTAAAAAAATCAAGACAAAAACAATGTCAAATATTTTCAAGTGCAAGTTCATATAGATTTTTTTACAAACTCAAGAATTGTTTCTGCATATTTTATGGCATTTTCAGTATCAATTTCTGATATTTCTAAAGGGTATGGATAGCGAGATGTAACAGAATAGTTTTTTAATACAGCGCATTCAAGTGTAAAAGTGTCAAAATAATTCGAAATATTTTTGCAATCGTTTTGTAAAAGCATTAAGTCATGGGTTCTTTTTACTTCATGGTTGTTTTTTATTAAAAATGCTTTTAATGCTTTTTCGGCACATTGTTGGCAGTGATAGCAAATTATTTCTAAAGGCTTTGGATGCATTGAGCAAAGATATTTTGCGGATGATATATCTTTGTTTGCATATTCAATCCATTCTTTTTCAGTTCCGTATATTTCATTAGACATATATTTTGATTCCCTTGTTGAAAACTTCTTTTTCAATATATGGCAATGAACTTCGCTTTTTAAAATCACTTTGTCTGCCTACCAAAATATCTACTGGTCTTTTTTGATTTTTACTTATCGCTATGTTTATTTTTGTCATTGCATCTAAAGGGCGCATTGAGTTGTCTGGAATTACAACGTAAATATCAAAGTCGCTGTTTTCTGAAGGAGTTCCATTTGCATAAGAACCAAAAAGGAATATTTCTTTTACAGAAACCACGCTTAAAATTGATTTTGTTATTTCTTCTAGTTCTTGCTGAATTTCTTTTGTTATATTTTTTTCTTTCATTAAAACAAATATAGCACATATTGAATGAAAGATATAGTTTAGTTTTTTTACATGGCAAACCGCAATTTTTTTAATCTGAAATTTCTGTGGAAATCTGCCGAAATATTTAAAATATGGCTAAGAAAAATTCTTTGAAAGTTGTTTTTGATTCTCCTGTTGTGCTTGTTTTTTCTATTGTTTCGGCAGCAGTTTTTGTTGCTGATTTGTTTTTAAAGCTCAATGTTTCCGAAAAAATTTTTGAATGCCCTGGAGCAAAATCTGTTCCTGCATTTGATTTTAAATCGGCATTGGATTATGTAAAACTTGTCATTTATCCGTTCAGCGGCGGAAGCTCAACTTCTTTCTTTCTGAATACTGGATTTATTCTTTTGCTCGGTCCTGTTTTGGAAGAACGCTATGGCTCGGTTATGCTTGCTCTTATGATTTTTATAACTTCCCTTGTGGGCGGAGTTTTGACGGCTTGTGTTTCAACATTTGGAATTTCTGGGTGCGGCGGAATTGTCTTTATGATGATAATTCTTTCGGTGCTTTCTGTGTTTATAAAAAAGCAGCTTCCAGTTTCCTGGATTTTTATTTTCGTTCTTTATCTTGCATTTTCTCTTTTCAGTGGAAAAAAAGTTTCAGGATTTATGCCATTTATGCAAAATAATGTTCCAATTTTTATTCAGCTTGCGTCTGGAATCTGCGGAAGCCTTTTCGGATTTTTTGTCTGCCCAAAGAAACGTTCTTCACAAACTCAGAAAAAGCAGCAGGAAAAGACAATTGAAAATGAGCCTGAATATTCTTCCAGCAGCGATGAAACTATAGTCGGAAACATCAGCTTGTAGCAAATTTTCTTTTAACCTCTTTTTAACTTTTTGCGCTATGGGTTTGTCTTTTCTAAATGCGATAATTGATATATAATTCAGTTTATGGAATGCAAGGTAAAAAGATTCGGAATTCTTACAAGTGGCGGAGACGCTCCTGGACTTAATGCAGCGATAAGGGCTTTGTGCCGTGCCGCAAAAAATCAGTATAACATGGAAGCTGTGGGAATTTTCAACGGCTACCGCGGACTTATAAACGGAGACATGAAGGTTCTTTCTGAAAATGAACTTTCTGGTCTTATAGCTCAAGGCGGAACAATTCTTGGAACTTCAAGGGAAAAGCCTTTTAAAAATCCTGTTGTAAACGAAGCGACCGGTCTTTTGCCTGTTGAAGCCATAAAAGAAAACTACAAAAAATGGAATCTTGATGCTCTTGTTTGCATCGGCGGAAACGGAACAAACACAACTGCAAGCCTTTTGTTTCAGTCTGGATTGAATGTAATCGGTCTTCCAAAAACTATTGACAACGACATTGAAGGCTCTGATGTAACATTCGGATTTTATACAGCTTTGGATGTTGCGACTGATGCAATTGACAGAATCCATACTACAGCCTGCAGTCATGGCAGAGTTATGATTGTTGAAATCATGGGACATAAAGCCGGCTGGCTTGGACTTTATTCTGGAATTGCTGGCGGCGGAGATGCTATTTTGATTCCAGAAATTCCTTACGATATAAACAGCGTTGCAAAAAAAATAAAGGAACGCAAAGCTTCCGGAAAGAATTTTTCAATTGTAGTTGTTGCTGAAGGCGCAAAGTCAAAAGAAGAATCTTTGCTTGACAAAAAAGCTTTTAAAAAGGCAAGGGCAGCAATGCAATGTTCTATAGGCGCAAGAGTTGCAAAGGAGCTTGAAGAAGCGACTGGATTTGAGTGCCGTGCGACTGTTGTTGGCTACTTGCAGCGCGGAGGCACGCCTTCTCCTTATGACCGCCTTCTTTCCACTCAGATTGGAGCCGCCGCCGCAGATTTTCTTGCTCAGGAAAAATTCGGAAATCTTGTTGCGGTTCAGAATGGAAAGATAAAGCCTGTTCCTCTTGACTGTGTTGCTGGAAAAGTAAAAAATATTCCTCTTGACCATCCTATGATAAAAACTGCCAGAGACTTGGGTATTTGCCTTGGAGACTAATTTTAAATGCCGGTTTTGCGCTGAATGCCTTGGATTTGGCTGCACTGGCGAGCTTCCCGGAATGGGCGGTGTAAATGCAAATAAAAATTTTATTTTAAATTGCGCCGCTTGGAAGAAAATAGATTTCGGTCCGTTTGACTTTGGCAAAAAAGAAATCCGCCTTGCCCCGATGACTGGTGCTGTTGAAAATATTGGCTACTCTGACGAAAAGCAATTTTACTTTGACTTAATAAACGAATGCTCAAAATTCGGAATAAAACTTAGCATTGGCGACGGCGTTCCAGACACAAAGTTAAAGTGGGGAATTGAAGCCGTTCAGTCAGCTGGAAAAAAAGCGGCGGTTTTTATAAAGCCTTACAGCAACAAAAAAATTCTTGAGCGTTTTGAATGGGCGCAAAATATTTCTGAATATTGCGGAATCGACATCGACGCGTACAACATTGTAACGATGCGGAATAAAGCTCAGCTTGAAAAAAAAGATTCGTCTTTGCTGATTGAACTGAAAAAATATTTTTCAAAAAAAGGAATTCCATTTGTAATAAAAGGAATTTTTACAGACGAAGATTTGCAGCTTGTAAAAGAAGTAAAGCCGGATGTTGCTTTTGTTTCAAACCACGGCGGGCGCATTGAAACACGTGAAGGCAGTTCCGCAGAATTTCTTTGTGAAAATTTTAAAATGCTAAAGTCAAATTGCGCGGAACTTTGGGTTGACGGCGGAATCCGTTCTTGGAATGATGTTTTCAAGGCTCAAAGCTATGGAGCTTCAGAAGTTCTTGTTGGACGTCCTTTTGCTTCTGCGCTTTGCAAAAAAAATTCTTTTGATAATATTTTAAAAAATTGAGGTAATAAATGAAAAACGAAAATAATTCCATGAACTACAAAATTGCTATGGCTGGAGTTTTTTCTGCGCTTAGCATTATTTTAAGTTTTACGCCGCTTGGCTACATTCAGCTTGGAAGCGCGATTCAAATAACTTTGATGCACATTCCCGTAATTCTTGCAACTCTTTTGGCTGGGCTTGTTCCGGGGCTTGCAACTGGATTTATCTTTGGCGTTTCTAGCCTTGTAAAAAATCTTATGCTCGGAGCTGCGGCAAGTCCGTTTTTTATGAATCCGCTTGTTTCTGTTTTGCCACGGCTTCTTTTTCCTGTTGCTGTCTGGGGAATTTTTACTTTGCTAAATTTTATTCCGCACATGCCAAAAATTATAAGCGGTGCTGCTGCTGCTGCCATTGGAACTTTTATTCATACAGTTTTGGTTATGGGCGCGATTTTTATTTTCTACGGAAACATTTTTCTTCCGATGGTTCTTGGCGCAATTGAAAAAATCGGAATCAGCACGGAAAACATTTCCGGGCTCAAGGCATTTGTGGCGATTATTGCAACGACAATGCTTACAAACGGATTTTTTGAAGTTCTTTGCGCGGTTGTTCTTTCGTGCGCTGTCCTTGGAAGCGTTTATGCCGCTGGCTCTAGGAAGTCAAAAATTTCAAAATTTGAAGAATAGTTTTCAGCATAAAACTGAATTGAATTTTTATTTTCTTACGGATATATTTTTGCTATGAAAAACACTCAAAGAAACGAATTGGCAGTTTGCGGTTTTGCAGCTGTAAAAACATTGGAAAAAATCAACAGCCAGAAAATCCGCCGGTTATATTTTATGGAAGAAAAAGCTCCTCTGTTTGGCGGGCTTTGCAAGAAAATGGCTGCTTCAAAACGTCCTTACAATAAAGTCGCAGATCCTGTTGAACTTGAAAAACTCTGCGGAAGCGTTCATCATCAGGGCGTTGTTGCGATGATTGATACTCCTGTAATTCTTCCGCTGAATACAGACATTACAGCGCGCTGGGTTGAACAAAAAGAAGACGCTGTAATTCTTGACCGTGTTGGAAATGCAAATAATCTTGGAGCAATTGTAAGAAGCGCGGCGTTTTTCGGCATAAGAAATATTGTAATTCCACTGGACGAATCCCAGTCTTCAATTACAACTAGCAGCTACAGAGTTGCAGAGGGCGGAATGGAATTTGTAAACATTTATTCTGTAAGGTCAATTCCGTTTTTGCTCAAAGACATGAAAGGAAAAATGACTCGCTTTGGAACTTCACTAAAGGCGCAGAAAAAAGTTTCAGAAATGAAATCGCTCTGCCAAGATAAACCTGCGTTGGTCGTTCTTGGAAACGAAGAAAAGGGAATCAGTGATGAAGTTGCCCAAAACTGCGATTCACTTGTAATAATTCCTTTTGCCGGAATGGGAGAATCTGGACCTAAAGTTGACAGCTTGAATGTTGCTCAGGCGGCTTCTGTAATAATGTACGAGCTTAAAAAATAAAATGAAAAAACGTTTGTTTTTTATTTCTCTTCTTTTGCTTTCTGCGGAAGTTTTTGCGCAAAGAGAAAATCCGCCGTTTAAACTGAATCCTGTTGCGGACGGAATTATTCTTGGAACTGGAATTGCTTTTACAACTTCTGCGGTTATTGCTTTAAAAACGCTGGACTTCCCTGAATACACAGAGCGAAGCTACAACTTGGATTCAGTAAATTTCGTAGACAGAAAGCTTTCCCAAAAATACAGCCGGACGCTTGACAATTTTGGAACTGCAACTTGCGCCACAAGCCTTGCTCTTCCGTTTGTAGTTTACGGAGCCGGATTTTTCAACGATGTTTTTTCCGCGGAAGATTTTCTTACGCTTACTACAATGTATGTTGAAGCTTATCTTTTTGACTACGGTGCGAAAAATTTTTTGAAGATGGGAATAAAAAGAGCGCGTCCTTATATGTATTACGACGGCTACCCGAAAGAAAAACTTGATAACTATGACTTTGAGTTTTCAAGTCCAAGCGGGCACACAACAGATTCTTTTTTAGGCGCAGGATTTCTTTCGTACACATTCTGCCGTTATTTTCCTGAATCAAAATGGAAAATCCCTGTTATTGCTGCATCTTACACAGTTGCGCTTGGAACGGCTGCTTTAAGAATTGCAAGCGGAAATCATTTTCTTACTGACACAATTTTTGGCGCGGCACTGGGTACTGTTTGTGGAATTGGAGTTCCATTTGTCCATGAACTGATTGCTTCACGTTCAGAAAAAAAAGAAACTGCATTCAAAAAAGGAAGCGTGCGTTTTTCTGTAACGCCAGTTTCCGTGAATTGGAAAATCGCCCTTTAAAACATTGTCATAAATATAGATTCCCGCATCAAGTGCGAGAATGACAGAAGTTCAAGCCCGAAATGACAGAAAATCAATCAATGAAATGACAGTGGAACAGTTTGTCATTGTCGGGCTTGACCCGGCAATCTAATGAATGTCATTAATAATTTTCTTTTATCACAACTGACCATTCTTTGCCTTTGTAAGAGTTGTAGCCCGGAGTTTTTGAATATCCAAAGACCTCAAGTGCTCGGCTGGTTTTGTTTGTGTAGAATCCCATTTTTTGTCCTTGCGAAATTTGCTCGAACGCTTCCCAGTCTGTAAGCCGACGCTTTAAAATTTCATCTTTGTTTTTGGAAGCTATTACAAGTCCGTCTTTGTTTATGATAAATATTTCGCCTGAATGTGAAACTTTCGCGCTTGAAATTATGTTCAGTATGAATTTCCAGTTGAACCTTGTTGAAATTATTCCAACGATTGTTCCGTCTTGAGAACGTACCGGGCAGCTGTATGAAACTGTCCAGTCTTTTACGGATTCAGAGTAATACATATCCGAATAAGTTGTGCTTTGCGATTCAGAAGTTTCCTTGAACCATTTTGTGTTTTGCATTGAACGTCCGCGCAAATTTTTATTAACGCCCACGCATACAACAGTTCCGCTTGTGTCCGTAAGAAGAATGTCGTGGTAAACTTCATAGATTCTTACAAGATTTTCTATTGTGTGCTCCGAGGAACGTCTTTTTTCTTCAGTGGGATTTGCAAGGCAGTCGATTATTTTTCCGAATGTTGCCCAGGCTTGAACATCGCAGTAACGCTCAAAAAGATTTCGGTCAACTTTGTCGATTGTGTCGAACGCCATTTCCGCAGTTCTAATTCCAATCAACTTGTGCATTTTTATTTCAATCTGGTCAACGACTTTCTGGCACGTCTGGTTTTGCGTGTCGTTTTTTTCTGATATGTTTTTAATTTCGTTTGCAATTACGCGGAATCCTTTTCCGACTGTTCCGGCTCTTGCCGCTTCAATTGAAGAGTTAAACGAAAGAATTCTGATGTTTTGCGATTCGTTGTATATTTCGTTGAGCGAACTGTGCAAGGATTCATAGTCCTGAATAAGCCCGTCAAAAACCGTGCTTAGCTTTTCTGATTTTGTGTCTTCCATTTGTTCCGCCTATATCTGCTGAAAAAAATGGGACTGCGCACCAAGTACACAGCCCCATTGCTATTGCTTTCTATTATAACGAAAATAAAATAACTTTCAATAGAGTGCAGAAAACTTGCGGTAAGAAAAATATTTCACTTTTTTTGTCATTGTCGCACTAGACACGGGAATGGCAATTCTTAATATACAAAAAGCCGTTAGGCTTTTCAAATCCGTGTGGCAAAAGAAACTGTATGCTATTATTGAAAATTTAGCGGGTCTGGTTTATACTCATGCCTATGGCGGAAAAGAATACAAAGAAAAAGAGAACGGGAATAGGGCTTGCGCTTTGGCTTTTGGCTGCTCTGCTCATTCTTATAATTTTCCTTATAAATCAAGATAAAATTGCAAGCAACTTAAAGGCGACCGGATTTTTCAGCAAGACCGGCCTAAAGACTCCTGAATTTGTGGAAAAGGCGGAAGTAAAAAGTTCTTCTGTTGCTGACAAAAATGAAGTTGCTCCCATTGAGACTATTGAAATTGACTTGAACGGCGTTGGTTCTCATGTTGAAGAGGAAAGCGCGCAGTCAGCAGCTCAGGAAAATATATACGAAAACATAAAGGCGCAAAATGACGCTGCAAAAAAACAGCAGGAAGCCGCCGTTGAAGAAAAAGTAAATTCCAAGGCAGAAAAGAAAGAATCCGCTCAGAAATCCGAAGAAAAGGAAACGACAATAAGAAAAGAAGTTTCTGTAAAGACAGAGCCAAAAACTTCCAGCATGAAGCTCAAGCTTTATTTTATGACAATAAATAGCGACGGTTCAGTTTCAAGAAAAGAAATTACCCGCGAAATGAAAAAATCCGACAGCCCGCTTATGGACGCAATAAACGCTTTGATAAAAGGTCCTGTCGCTTCTGAAGAAAATTCCGGCTGCCGTTCTCTCGTTTCTGAAAATACAAGGCTTATTGGCGCTTCGGTAAAAAATGGAACTGCCACTTTGAATTTTAGCGGCGACTTTGAATTCAACCAGTACGGAATCGAAGGTTTACGCGGACAGCTTCAGCAGATTGTCTTTACTGCGACCGCTTTTCCTACTGTTGAAAATGTTCAGTTTTTGGTGGACGGCGAAAAGAAAGAGTACCTTGGCAGCGAAGGTGTTTGGATTGGCACTCCACTGAACCGAAACAGTTTTTAGCTTTTACTCGGAAACTTTGTAGCTTTCAAGAATTTTTGTAAAGTAGCTTCTGTTTTTCTGATAAACGCTGTCAAATATTGTGAGCGTAAGAAGTGAAATTGTTCCGTCTTTATTCTGCGTGATAATTTTAAAGTCGCGGGTTACATTTTCTGATTCAGGCTGATAAAAAACATTCATCACAGAAATTTTATTTCCGTTTACAGTTATTTTTCTTTGAGGCGCAATTGAATATGACAAGTCTGTGCTTTGGCAAAGGCGGCGCAAAAGTGTGTCCACTGCATGATTTTTTTGCTCTTCTGGAACTGCCATCGCTGTCATTGAAAGAATTGCAAAATCCTCAAGAAGCCACAAGTTTTCCATTGACTGCTTCCACATTGTGTCCAGCGTGATTTTTTGCGAGCCGAATTCTGCCGCAGTTTCTTGTGATTTTGTTTTTTTGAAAATTCGTTTTTTGTCTTTTGGAAGTCCTTCAATTCCTTTGAAAAGTGAAAAGCTTTCGTCAGTTGAAGATACAAGATTCCCGGCTGTTTCCATTGAAAAAATGCTCTGTCCGTCGGATGCTTTTATTTCTTCAATGTTGAAAATCGGAACATAAGGATTGAACAGAATGCTTACGTTTCCGCCGAACTGATGAAAATTCTGCTGGCTGTTGATTTTTTTATACGAGTCAAGATTTTCTTTTTGCCTGCGTAAAGTGAATTCATAAAACAAGTCGTGCAGGTAATTTATAATTTCTGTGTCTTGCTCGGAAGCCGCTCCCTGAATTTTTTCACCGGTAAATTCCATTCCGATTTTTGATTCAGGATTTACTGAAACATAAATTGTTATGTCCTTTTCTGGTGTGCTGTTTTTTTCGTCAGCAGGAGAATAAAAACGCGCGGCATAAGTGCTTTCATTGTAAAAAAGAAATCCGACTATGGCTTCATTTTTAAAGCTTCTGTCTCTGTAGTAAATGTATTCCCCGGAAGTGTCTGGAATGTATTGCTTTGTTCCCGGAAGAGAAAATGCAGAGAAAGACGCAATAAAAATAAATGTCAAAGCCAGAATTATTCTTTTCAATGTTTTTTCCTTTATATCAATTTTTATGAGTTCAGCTTGTCGAATTCAGCTTTTACAATTTCTGTGGCTTTTGCGGCGGCGTTTTCAAGTGGAACAAGTTCTGCCTGCTCGCTTGTTCTCATTTTTATTTCCACGTTCGGAAGATTTTTGTCTCCAACTGTAATTCTTACTGGGAATCCGATTAAATCCATGTCGTTGAATTTTACGCCAGGACGTTCATCGCGGTCGTCAAGCAAAACTTCGACACCGGCTTTTGAAAGCTCATCATAAATTTTGTCTGCCGCTTCTTTCATTGCTCCGCTGTATTTTATTGGAACAATTGCAACTTGATAAGGCGCAGTTGACATCGGCCAGATAATTCCGCGGTCGTCATGGAACGATTCGATAATTGAAGCAAGAACACGGTCAACTCCAATTCCGTAGCAGCCCATAGTTGGAACGGCGGACTTTCCGTTTTTGTCAAGGTAAGTTACGTTCATTGACTCTGTGTATTTTTTTCCAAGCTTGAAAATGTGTCCAAGCTCGTTTCCTTTTGTTGTGTAAAATGGCTTTCCGCAGACAGGACAGATGTCTCCAGCTTTTGCAGTTCTAAGGTCGGCTGTTTTCCAGACTGAAAAATCTCTGCCGTATTCAACGTGAACAAAATGCGTGTCGGCTTTGTTTGCTCCCACAAGGAAGTCATGCATATCAAGCACGGAATTGTCTGCGATTACAGGAACATTTGAAAGATTTATTGGTCCTGCGAATCCGACTGGCGCGCCTGTGATTTTTGTGTCTTCTTCGGCAGTTGCAAGTTCTACTTCCGACGCTTTTAAGAAACCTGCGAGTTTTGCTTCGTTTATGTCAAGGTCGCCTCTTATGCAGACTGCAACAAAGACTTCTGGATAAAATTTTATGTTTCCTTCTGTAATTGTCTTTAAGTTTTTGCAGCAGTCAAGTTCGCTAAGATCAAGGCAGACATTTGTTGCTTTGTAAATCAAAGTTTTTAAAAGCTGATGCTTTGAGCATTTTAAATATTTTTCCAAGTCGTCAATCGTTCCAACGTTTGGCGTGCTGATTGGCTCGTAGTTTTTTTCTGTTGCCTTTACAGGATTTCCGTCTATGTCAACTGGAACATCTTTTGCGCATGAAGCTTTTTCAACATTCGCCGCATATCCGCATTTGCACAAAATAAGCGTGTCGTCTCCGATTTCGCTTTCAACCATGAATTCTTCAGAGCCGCTTCCGCCCATTGCGCCGGTGTCAGCTTTTACAGTTATTACGTTCAGTCCAAGCCGTTTGAAAATTCTAAGGTATGCTTTTGCGTAAGCCTGATATGACTGGTCAAGAGATTCGTCGTCGGCATTGAGCGTGTAGCCGTCCATCATGTTGAATTCACGGCCGCGCATAACTCCGTATCTAGGGCGGATTTCATCTCTGTATTTTGTATTTATCTGATAGCAGTTGATTGGAAGCTGCTTGTAGCTTGTGAGTCCCTGGCGCATAATTGCTGTGTATGCTTCTTCTGCAGTTGGGCTTACAACCATGTCCTGCTGCTGGCGGTTCTGCGCTTTGAGCATTTGCGGTCCCATTGTTTCCCATCTTCCGCTTTCTTTCCAGATGTCTCCGGGAACAATTACAGTCGGCTTAAATTCCATTGCGCCCGAAGCTTCAATTTCTTCCTTGATAATTTTTTCAAGTTTTCTGTATGCTCTTAAACCGAGCGGCATATATGTGTAAAGTCCGTTTCCGAGTTTTCTGATTAAGTCGGCGCGCATCATAAGCTGATGGCTAGAAATAATTGCTTCTGAAGGAGAATCACGAAGCGTCCTGAATGGAATTTGTGAAGTTTTCATAATCGGATATTTTAGTGAAATTCAAGCCTATGTTCAATATTTTGTCTTCTATAAAATGCGCACTGTTTTGCTAAAGTCGTTTTCTAAAATTCCGATAATCGAAAGTAGCAGTCTTGTTTTTGCGGAGCGGAAGCAAAACTGTGGGAGGAAAAAATGGCGTATGGAAGTAATCCTTATGGCGGGTTCAGCGCTTACCGTGAAATCGGAGTAAAAACTGCCAGCCAAGGAAAACTTGTTGTAATGCTTTATGACGGTGCTGTTTCAAATTTGGAAAAAGCGATAGCCCTGATTTCTGAAGACGGAAAAATTGCTCCAAACAGCATTGAAAATTTTGGGAACTATCTGCAAAAAGTTATGGATATAATCACTGAACTTGAAGTGAGCCTTAACATGGAGCAGGGCGGCGAAATTGCAAAAAATCTTATGTCGCTTTATGTTTTCTTTAACAAGCAGATTTTGGATTCCACAATAAGCCATGACAAGAAAAAGCTTTCGTTTGTGCGTGATATGCTTTCCCAGCTTCAGGATTCTTGGATTTCGGCTTCAAACAGCACTGCAAATGCCCAGACAAAAATTCCGGGAGCTACGCCGTCGCTGAATATAACAGGATAATTTTAGCTGCAAGTTTGCTTTGAATTTGCTGAATTATTTTTGATGCGGAGAAATTTTATGGAACAAAAAATTAGTAAAGAAGAGCTTGACGAGCGTGTTGCGATTCTGAAAAAATTCAAAATGCTTCTTGAGCAGCAGAGAAAAAAATTCCAGGAATATTTAAAAGTTCTGGAAGCTCAGGAAAATAAAATTTCAGAAGAAGATTCTGATTCCTTGATTGCGCACAGTGAGCTTGAGGCGCAGATTGTTCAGGGAATCGGTTCGCTGCAAAAAGTGATTATTCCGATGCAGGAACTTTACAATAAATCCGGCGCGGCTTTTTACAATCCAAAGGAAGCGTTGCCAGTTTCGCAAATTCAAGATGACTTGTCCAAGCTTCAAAGCCAGGTTCTTGCTCAGAATGAAAAAAACCGTTCGCTTTTAAAAGTCAGAATGGTTCAGCTCAAAAAGCAAATTTCAGAATTTAGAAATCCGTATCGTTCTTTGAATTCAATCTATGCGCAGAAATCTTCTTCGTCTGGAACAAGAATTCAAATTGAAGTTTAACTTTTTATAAAGAGAAAAATTATGTCGGCAACAAAAAGAATTACCAAAAACATGATAGTTGATGCTGCCTTGGAAATTTTCCGGGCGGAAGGATTTGAAGCTGTTACATCTCGCCGCATTGCGCTTAGGCTTGGATGTTCTACGCAGCCGATTTATTTTGAATACAAGAACATGGATGAGCTTAAAGATGACATTATAAAAAAAGTTGTTGAGCAGCTTGACGAGCTTTTTAGTTCTGTGGTTGGCGATTCTGAGGAATTTGTTTACCGTTCATTTGGTCTTTCGTTTTTGAAATTTGTTCAGACAGATCCTTTTGTCTTTAGGCAAATTTATATTATAGACGGAAAAATCGGAAAGCAAGTTGACGACCTTAGAATGCCAAAAGTCCTTGACATTCTTGAAAATAAATACGGCTACAAAAAAGAAACGGCAATTGCAGTTAGCAACATGTCATCTTGCTTTTTGATGGGAATGGCGGTTTCTATTAGTTCCGGCTATAAGAAAATTTCTGAAAATGAAATTATGAAAAACCTTGGACTTCTTTTTGGTTCTGTTTGCGCTGTTTATGGTCCGCCTCCAAAACTTATGCAAATCGAAAAATTTAGAACTCATTTTGAGCAGCTTATGGCGAGTTTTAAAAAATAAAAATTCTGTTGAATTTTTCTTACATTGAAGAATTTTATTTTATACATTAAAATAGAGCGTTATGGGTGGAAAAACTGAAAAAAAAACTTCGGCAGTAAAAAAATCATCTGCAAAAATTTCAAAGGCATCTAAGCCTGAGCCAAAGCAAAAAACTTCAAAGGCAGCGGCAAAACCTGAACCAAAAACTGCGAAAAAAACAACAGCAGTAAAAAAATCCGCTGCAAAAGAAAAAGTTTCCGCAAAGAAAATTCCTGCGCTAAAAAAATCAGAAATAAAAAAAGAGACAAATGTTGTTTCAAAAACTTCTGACGTTTCTGTTGTAAAAGCCTCCACAAAGCCAGTTGCCTTAAAAAGCAAAGACTACGGCGATGATAAAATTATTCACCTTGATGCGCTTGAGCATATCCGCTTGCGTTCTGGAATGTACATCGGACGTTTGGGCGACGGTTCAAATCAGAATGACGGAATTTATATTTTGCTAAAGGAAGTTGTGGACAATGCCATTGATGAATTTATCATGGGCTTTGGCAAAAAAATTGAAATCGAAGTAAAAGAAAACCGTGTAAAAGTCCGCGACTATGGACGTGGAATTCCGCTTGGAAAAGTTGTTGAATGTGTTTCAGAAATTAATACCGGCGCAAAATACAATGACGATGTTTTTCAGTTTTCAGTTGGAATGAACGGAGTCGGAACAAAAGCTGTAAACGCACTTTCTTCTTATTTTCGCGTAGTTTCCGTTCGTGCAGGTCAATGCGCAGAAGCTGTTTTTGAGCAGGGAAAACTTGTAAGCCAGCGTTCTGGAAATTTAAAGCAAAAGCAGCCGGACGGAACTTATTTTGAATTTGTTCCAGACGAAGCAATTTTTGGAAAATACAATTTCAACATGGAATTTGTTGAAAAGCGAATTTGGAATTACGCTTATTTAAATGCAGGACTTACTTTAAAGCTTAACGGTCAGGAATACAAAAGCGACAATGGACTTTTCGATTTGCTTAACAAGGAAATTGAAGGAACTTCGCTTTATGCGATAGGAAGCTATCAAGGCGAACGCTTGAAATTTGCTTTTACGCATACGAATAGCTACGGTGAAAATTATTTTTCATTTGTAAACGGCCAGTACACGGCGGACGGCGGAACTCACCTTGCAGCCTTTAAAGAAGGATTTGTAAAAGGAATAAATGATTTTTACGGAACTTCATATAAAAGCGAAGACATCCGCGAAGGAATGGCGGCTGCTGTTCTTGTAAAAGTCAAGGATCCTGTTTTTGAAAGCCAGACAAAAAACAAGCTTGGCAACACGGATATTCGCCAGTGGATTGTTTCGGAAACACAGAGCGGACTTGATGACTGGCTGCATCACAATCCTGAAGCCGCAAAAAAAATTCAGGAAAAAATTCAGGCGAACGAAAAACTCCGCACAGAACTTAGCGCGGTAAAAAAAGAAGCAAAGGAAGCTGCCAGAAAAATCAGCATAAGAATTCCTAAATTGAAAGATTGCCGTTTTCACATTCAGGATGGCGCAAAAGGCGAAAACAGCATGATTTTTATAACCGAGGGAGATTCTGCTTCCGGCACGATGACTCATTCCCGCAACGCTGACTATCAGGCAATTTTTAGTTTGCGCGGAAAACCTGAAAATATGTACGGAAAAAAACAAAGTGAAATTTATAAAAACGATGAGCTTTACCAGCTGATGATGGCGCTTGGTATTGAGCAGGATGTTGAAAATTTAAAATATTCAAAAATCGTAATTGCAACCGATGCCGATAACGACGGCTTTCATATTAGAAACCTTGTGATGACATTTTTCCTTGGATATTTTGAAGAGCTTGTAACTTCAGGCAGAATTTTTATTTTGGAAACTCCGCTTTTCCGTGTAAGAAATAAAAAAGAAAATATTTACTGCTACAGCGAAGAGGAGCGCGATAAGGCTCAAAAAAAACTTGGGGCTTCTGCGGAAACAACGCGATTCAAAGGACTTGGAGAAATCAGCCCGTCGGAATTTAAAGATTTTATTTCGCCGGAAACAATTCATCTTACGCCTGTTGAAATAAGCCAGCTTAAAATGGTACCAAAACTTCTTTCGTTTTACATGGGAAAAAATACTCCGGAGCGCAGGGCTTTTATTGAAAAACATTTGCTTAGCAATGCTGACATCGACGCATAAGGATTTTTAAATGGCATTTGTAAAAAATTTATTCGACAAGAATTTTATAGAATATGCAAGCTACGTTATTCGCGACCGCGCGATTCCAGATTTGGAAGACGGACTTAAGCCTGTTCAGCGCAGAATAATGCATACGCTTTTTAACATTGACGACGGAAGAATGCACAAGGTTGCAAGCGTTGTCGGCGACTGCATGAAATTTCATCCGCACGGAGATGCTTCAATTGGAGCTGCTTTGGTTGTTCTTGCAAACAAAGAAATTTTTATTCAGCGTCAGGGAAACTTCGGAAACCTCTACACTGGCGACACAGCTTCCGCTTCCCGTTACATTGAATGCTGCGTTCATCCTCTGGCGAAAAAATTTTTATACAATCCAAATATTACAGAATACGTTCCAAGCTACGATGGACGAAGCAAAGAGCCTGTTGCTTTCCGTGCAAAAATTCCGGTTGTTCTTCTTGGAGGTGCGGAAGGAATTGCAGTTGGAATGTCCACAAAAATTCTTCCGTACAATATAAAGGAAGTTCTTGATGCCGAAATAAAAGCTTTGCGTGGCGAGCCGTTTGAAATTTATCCTGATTCTCCGACTGGCGGCTTGATGGATGTAAGCAATTACAATGACGGAAACGGAAAAATAATTACACGCGCAAAATTCGATTTGAGCGATGAAAAGAAGATTGTTATAACGGAGCTTCCGCTTGAAACAACTTCCAAAGATTTGCTTGATTCAATTGATGCGGCTTATAAAGCAGGAAAAATAAAAATCAGTTCAGTTGAAGATTTTACGACTGACCACTGCAATATTGAAATTAAACTTCCGCGCGGCGTTTATTCCAAAGATGTGGAAAAAGCTTTGTATGCGTACACTTCATGCGAAAAATCAATTGCCTGCCAGATGCTTGTTATAAAAGACAATATGCCAGTGGCAATGACGGCTACGGAAATTATAAAATATTACGCAAAAAAACTTACCGGCATTATAAAAGATGAACTTGAATTTGAACGCGGCTCTTTGACAGAAGAACTTCATCAGCGCACGCTTGAACGTATTTTTATTGAAGAGCGGATTTACAAATCCATTGAGCAAATGAAAACTGCGGAAGCTGTAAACAAAGCTGTTAAAGATGGATTTGTTCCTTTTAAAGATGAACTTATCAGAGAAGTTACGGACGAAGATGTTGAAAAGCTTTTAAAAATTCCAATCAGGCGAATTTCACTTTTTGACATAAATAAAAACCGCGATCAGGTAAAGGCTATCAATGAGCGTTTAAAGGAAATTGCGCGGCGGCTAAAACATTTGACTGATTGCGCTGTTGAATATCTTGGCGGAATTCTTGATGAGCTTAAAAAATTTTCCGCGCTAGATCCAAAGCAAGATCACACGGCGATAAGTCCTGCGCTTCTTGAACGTCAGACAAAAATAACCTCATTTTCCGCAGTTGATGTAAAGCAGATTGTTCAGCGGGACACTCCGTTGCGTTATGATGAAAAAGGCTATCTTGGAACTTCTGTTAACGGTGGAAGGGAAATCTTGAAAGTTACTCCTTTTGACAGAATTCTCATTGTGCGCAAGAGCGGACTTTGGAGCGTTTGCGATGTTCCCGACAAGCTTTTTGTTGATTCTGGAATTTGGTTTTGCAATTATGCGGACAAAGACATTATCAGCAAAATTCTATTTACGATAATTTACCGTGATCCAAAAACAAAATTCTGTTTTATAAAACGCTGTCGAATTTCCGGCTGGATTATGAACCGCGATTATAATTTTGTGCCGGACGGAATGGAAGTTCTTCACGTTGATACAAGAGCTAAATTTAAATTCACTTTGAATTACACAAAAAAGCCTCGTGTAAAAATTACAGTTCAAGAATTTAAAGCGCAGGATTTTGAAGAAAAGGGATTAAAGGCTAACGGAATCCGGCTTGAGTCCAAAGAAGTTGATTCTATAAAAGTTGAAGATTCAGGTTTGCAGACAAAACTTGATTTATAAATTGAAAAACAGGAATAAAAAATTGGATAAAGAAAAATTAAAAAATCCTGAATATAAAAGAATGTATCAGGTTTTAAGGGAGCGGCTGGCAAAAAATATTGCGCGTTCAGTTTTGCTGCTTTTGCTTTTTAATGTAATGCTGTCTTTTTTGCTTACAAGCGGATTTTCTCCTGCAATGCTTTTTAACGGTTCTGCTGCAGGATATGTGCTTTCATTTGTTTTTACCTCGCTGATACTTATTGTTGTTTTTACGATTGCTTATGGAATTGTTGCTGACTTTACCAATGTTGTTCTTGGCAAAAAAAATTCTCAAGGAGGAATCTTCTGCGGATTTTTTGAAAAGTCAAAACGCATATTTTATTCTTCAGTTTTTTTTACGCTTGTTGTAATTTTTGTTGCATTTGTTTCTGCCGCATTGATTTTTGTTTTTAAAGAAAAAATTATTTCCTGCTCAAGTTTTTTTTCTCAAGCATTTTCAAATGAAAATTTAAATCAGCTTGATTCTGAAAAAATTGCAAAGGCTTTTACACTTGCTCTTTTTTACACAGGAATTTTCTTTTTGGTTTTTGTGTTTTGTTTTCTTCCGTTTATTTTTGTTTGGAATGCGCTTCTTGAAAATAAAAAAATCAATTTGAAAAGTGCAATTGAAAAAAGCCTTTTCATTGTCCGTGGAAGATATTTTCATTATTTGGGCTTTGTTATTTTTGTCTGCCTGAAAAATTTTGCAGTTTTATTTGTTGCAGTTTTCCTTAATGCAATTCTTTCTGGAAAAAATAATTTTGTTTCTCTTTTGCTCGGATTTTATGCGTTCCTTCAGTATTACACAATTCTTGCAAAAATTTATTATTGTATTCCAATTTATTATTTTTCATTTTTGAGCGTTAACGGAATGATTGGCGGAGATAAAAATGAAGGTTCTTCTTGAAGAATCAAAAGCTGAGCTTGTCATAAAAAATTCCCGCTTCATTTCAGAAGTTTTCCCAGTTGAAACTCAAGCGCAGGCAAGAGAAAAACTTCACGAAGTTAAGCAAAAATATTTTGATGCGACTCATGTAGTTCACGCTTTTTCTGTTGGATTAAAATCTGAAACTTTCGGAATGAGCGATGACGGAGAGCCAAGCGGAACTGCCGGGCGGCCTGTTCTTGATGTTTTAAAAGGAAGCGGAATTACAAATATTTTGCTTACGGTAACTAGGTATTTTGGCGGAACGCTTTTAGGAACAGGCGGACTTGTCCATGCGTACAGTGAAAGCGCAAAACAAGTTCTTTCTATTTGCAAGGCGGAATCTTATGTTGAAAAATCTTCATTTTCGTTTTTGTGCGGCTACGATTTGTATCAAACTGTAAAGCATTTGTTTGAAAGCTTTAATATTTCAAATCTAACTGAAAATTTTGGAACAGATATTTCCATTCAAGGTGAAATTTTTCTATCTGAAAAAAATACATTTCTTGAGCAAATAAAAAATATTTCAAAAGGAACAATAAAATGCATTTGATTTTTATTCGTCACGGAGATCCAGATTATTCAATTGATTCTGTTACAGAAAAAGGAAAACGTGAAATAGAACTTTTGGGCAAGCGCATTTCAAAATTGAATGCGACAGAATTTTTCGTTTCTCCGATGGGACGCGCTCAGGCTACAGCAAAAGCCTGCTTGAAAAATATTCAGGCAGATTTTTCAAAGCCTCCGATGAAAGTTTCAACATTGCCGTGGCTTAGAGAATTCAGCTACGACATAAAAGATTTTAAAACTGGCAAAAACAGAATTGCCTGGGACTGGCTTCCGCGCGATTATTTTGGCGAAAAGAAATATAAAGACGTTCAAAAATTTTTCCAGACAAAATCAATGAAAAGCGGAAATATAGAATTTCATTACAAGGAAGTTTGCCGCGGACTTGATGAAATTTTAGCGTCTTATGACTACAACCGCATTGATTCAAAAATTCCTTTGTACAATTGCTTGCCGCATATTTCAAAAGAAGAATCCTTGACCGACACGCACCTTGAACCTGAGCAAAAAGATTTGGATGAAAAAAATCTTGTTTTTGTTTGCCATCTGGGCGTGATGTTCGTTATGCTGAGCCATCTTACGGGCATTAGTCCTGTTCAGCTTTGGCAGGGATTTTTTGTTGCTCCAAGTTCAGTTACGATTGTTGGCGCAGAAGAAAGAGTGCCTGGAGAAGTTGTTTTTAGAATTCAGCAGATGGGAGACGTGAGCCATTTAATCGGCGGAAATGAAAAAGTTTCTGCGTCTGGATTTTTTGGAAATTGTCTTTCTATTTAAACCGGATATTGAGTTTTGGCTGTCATTCCAGTGCTTGACCCTGCGATATTTCTGAAAGAAACTCGGTTAATAATCCGCTGAAAAGATTGCCATGACAGTCTTGTTAGTATAATAATAACTTTTATTAAAACCCGACATTCGACCTGAATTTTTATTTTATGGAAAATTGAATTTTTCATTAATTCAATTTATACTTGCTTTATGAATTATAATTCAATGACTTATGAAGAACTTGAGCTTCCGAAGAAAGGCGACAGAGTTGTAGTTGGACTTTCTGGCGGCGTTGATTCTACAATGACCGCAATGCTTTTAAAAGAAAAGGGCTGCGATGTAACTTGCGTAACAATGTCTTTGTGGCAAGAAGCGGATTTGAATCTTCCTGACGATTATAAAATTCCAGACAGCTGTTACAGTCCCAAGGAAATTGAGGACATAGAAGAAAATAAAAAATTTTGCGCGGAACAAAATATTCCATATATCGTTGTTGATGTAAAAGAAAAATATCAGCAGGAAGTGATAGAATATTTTAAGCGCGAATACAGAAACGGACGCACTCCAAATCCGTGCATAAGATGCAACCGTTTTATAAAATTTGGCGCAATGCTTTCTGGCTTAAAAGACTTGGGAATTGAATACGATTATTTTTGCACAGGACATTATGCAAAAGCCGTGCGCGGAACAGAGCCGCTTTTTTCAGTTTATGGAGAAAACGC
Organism: Desulfovibrionaceae bacterium; assembly: GCA_963654755.1. Lineage (GTDB taxonomy): Bacteria > Spirochaetota > Spirochaetia > Treponematales > Treponemataceae > Treponema_D. Next base: position 3,442 of record CAVKBG010000004.1, on the reverse strand, counting down.
TTCAAAAGATGAAAGGGGAAAATGTCGCCCGGTTCAGATTCACACTGCGCTTGATATTACAAAAGATCAGGCTTATTTTTTATACAGAATTCCGAGCGCGATTTTAGAGAAAGTCAGATTTCCGCTTGCAAGTTTCAGCAAAAAAGAAGTTTTTAAAATGGCACGTGAACGCGGATTAAAGGCTGCTGAAAAAGAAGAAAGCCAAGATTTTATTCCGGCTCCAATGCTCGAATATATGTTCAAGGACAAGCCTTCTGTGCCAGGGGATTTTATTGATTTGGACGGAAAAATTCTTGGCCGCCACAAGGGAATTGAGCATTATACAATTGGACAGAGAAGGGGACTTGGAGTGAGCGCGCCGTATCCTCTTTATGTTGCTGAAATTGACAAAGAAAAAAATCTTGTTGTTCTTGGAAAAGACAGCGACTTGTTTTGTTCCAGCCTTATTGCGGACGATTTGGTTTGGCCGGCAGACTATGATCCTTGCTGTGAATTTGATGCGATGGTAAAAATCCGTCTTGCTTCAAAACCTGTAAAAGCCCATGTTGCGCCGTATCAGCCTTTGGAAAATGAAGAGTTCTGCGGCAAGGCTTACAAGGTTGTATTTGACGAACCGCAGCGGGCAGTTGCTCCAGGCCAGTCCGTTGTTTTTTACAAAGACGGAATAACGCTTGGCGGCGGAATTATTTCAAAAGCAATCAAAGCTTAGTAAATGTCCAGTTTGTAGGAAATTGTTGAGGCTGAATTCAAAATGTTGACAATTGTAATTGTCAGTGTTGAAGAGCCTTTATTCAGCTGAACAATTCCTGCCAGCTGCTTTGTGTTGTCTGGATAAATTTCATTGATGCTGTAATGTTCGTTTCCTTTTACGCAAAGTTTTCCGTTGTTTTCTTTTAAAACATCATAGGAAATATTTTCTACAGTTGCTCCGTTTACCGCTGTGATTGTTTTGTATGGAACTGCGACATTTTGACGAGTTCTGTAGACATAATATTTTCCTGCTGGCAATCTTCGTTCGTTCAAAAGATTGTGCGAGACTCCGTTTTTATCTGTTAAAGTTATTGTTCCCATTGTGAGCGGAAGCTCTCTTCCTGCGCGCGGCATAAGAATTCTTGGGTTTACAGCGGAATTATTTTTTGAATCAAAGACTTTAAATTCCAAGCAGCTTTGTCCTTCCTGCCAGCCTGTGTTTCCGCTTGTTCCAAGATACTCGCCAGATTCAACGAGCTGCTTTTCTTCTATTTCTTTTGAAATTGAACTGTCGTCAAGATTTGCATAAACTGTAGAAAGTCCGTCTTCGTGCGAAACAATCACGGAATTTCCCAAAGCGGATTCGAACCAGCCAAAGTCGTCGCTGTGGTCTGAAATTATGGCGGTTATTCTTCCTTTGTCTGCCGCCTTGACTTCTGAAGGATCTTTAAAAATCAGAGAGGAATTTATTGTGCCTCCGCGAAGTTGTCCGAAATACGAATAGAATGAATCTGCCTGAGTTTCTTTTTGCGGCCAGTCGAATGAAAATCCGCAGAAACCAAAAAATGCGCAGGCCAAAGTTAAAATTATTTTTTTCATTTTTTTCTCCGCAAGAAATATTTAAGTTCAATTTTAAGTTTTTGTAAAAATATTTGTTTAACTGTCATTTCTGTGCTAAGCTAGTTGTCATTCTCGCACTTGATGCGGGAATCTCTTTTGTCCAAAAGATTATTGACCGAGTTTCTTTCAGAAACATCGTAGGGTCAAGCCCGATAATGACAGTAAAATATAAAACTCAACACTCTCTTTATTTATTTCCTTGAAATTGAAATTTTATAACAGATTCCTGTGTCGTAGCACAGGAATGACAAAAAACTTCTACTTCTTTGAAATTGAAATTTTTGAAATCTTTGTGTTTCGTCCAATGAAAAGTGAATTTTCATAAGTCTGAATAAATGAGCATTCGCCTTCAAAACTGAACGATGCCATTGGATAAACAAAAGATTCAAGAATTGTTACTGTATATTTTTTTCCGTCTTTGCTCAAAATAAAAACAAGCTCGTTGTTGTCGGAAAATTCTATTTGGGAAATTTTTCCTTTGATTGGAATTTTTTTGCTTGTGGATTTTTTTGAGTTTACGATTCCAAGAAAATCTTTTCCGTTGAAATAAACGTAATCAGAATTGTTGTTGAATTTTACAAGCGTCTGGCGTGAAATGGAATTTTCAAGATACTCATGGTAAATTACTTTTGAATGTCCGCCGTTTTTTTCTGCAACAATAAATCTTTGCTGGTCTTGTCCTGAAACGCAGGCGATTCTGTTTCCGTCTTCAGAAATTGCAACGCCAAGAATTACATCGCAATTGCTTCCGCCCGGCGCAAACTTCTGGTCAATTTTTCCGTCCGGCAAAAAAGAAATTACAGTTCCGTCCGCATATCCTGCGGCAGTTCCGTTTTTGCTTGATGAAAATGCGGTGATTGGCGAGTAATGCTCGTAGTTCCATTCGTGCTTTCCTTCCGAATCGCATTTTATAAAAGAAGTTCCGCCCGGCTGCATTACAAAAATTCTGTCTTGGTCAAAAAATGGAAATCCGGCTTCGTTGATTGTTCCTGCCAAAGTTCCGTCCGCGAAAAAAAAGTCAGTCTTTGTGCCGCTTACCCCGAATGTTGCATACCATTTTTCTGAAATTGCCGACTTGAAAGGAAATGTTATTGCTGAAACAATTTTTCCGTCAGTTGTAAAATATCCTATGTTCTGTGAAAGTTTAAATGGAATTTTTTTTGTGTCATTTGAATTTTCTTGAATATGTGAAATGTCTTCTGTCCATTCCGGCGTAAAATGAATTTCCGAGCCCATTGGCCGCACTGAAAAAATAATGTACAAGGCGCAAAATATAACGGCTATAGGAACAAGCAGATTCTTTTTTTTCTTATTAAAATTCATAATAGGCTATTTTATAGAAAGCAATGATAATTTTCAATGCCATTAAAATTTTGCTGATAACAGTAAAAAAAATCAAAAAAATGCCCTCGAATGCTGACAAATAGAATATTTTGAATCATAATTATAAAGATAGTTGTTTTATGGTGCAGATTATCCGGTCGAGCCGGATAATGACAAAAACAACCGTCATTCCCATGCTAAAATGCAGTGTCATTCCCGTGCAGCGATACGGGAATCTGAAATAGATACTCCGGTCAAGCCGGAGTATGACATAGAATCAAATTGGAGTATGACATTGAGCAGTCATTATCGGGCTTGACCCGGTAATCCATACAATTTTACAAACAAATCAAGGAGGAACTTTATGAAAAAGCTAATTTTTTCTATTTTACAGCATTTTTATTCGCATTCATTTCGTGCATGAACATGAGCTCAGGCTCTGGCGGAAACGGTTCTGTGCGTGTCGTCCTGCCCGGAAGCGCGCGCGCCACATACACTTACAGCAGCGGCAACGCAACAGAATACAAAG
>CAVKBG010000003.1:0-78796 GCA_963654755.1 Desulfovibrionaceae bacterium | reverse complement strand
AATACAAAAAAAACAGAGGCTCCGGCGCTGAATAAAATCACAACCGAAGCCCCTCAACCTGCGCAAGAGAAATTGACAGTAAAAAGGAGACTAAGAACTGACTAAAATGCCCTAAACAGCAAAAACACTCTCCATTGCAGATTTAAGATGTTTTTTGGCACGGAGCTCAGCCTGACGCACTGCCTCTTGGCTCAGCCCGACAATCCTACCGACTTCACGCAAACTTTTTGTATGCAAGTCATTGTCAAAATTGTAACGATGCCGCAAAACACTCTTTTCTATTCCTGTTAAAGAATCCATAAAAAAATTGACGCAGTTTTTGGAATCCTCTCTGACCGCCAGCTCTTCCGGGGAAAACGCCGTGTCCGGGATAACATCGCCTAGCGAAACTGTTTTTCCTTCATCAGCAACTTCAACATCAAGAGATGCGACCGTATAAGAAGTGTCAAGAACATCATTCAGCCTCTCTTCTGAAATCCCGGCAAAAAGCGCAAGTTCCTTGACTGTGGCTTCTCTTCCGTTCTGCTGAAAGAAAATATTCTGAAATTTCTGAATGCGGCGCAAAAGAGTTTCCCTGTGCATCGGAAGAAAAATCGGAGAACTGTTGGCACTGATGAATTTCATAATACGCTGCACAATCCATCTGTAGGCATAAGTTGAAAATCTTGTTCCAAACGCTGGATCAAATTTCTGGGCAGCAGTCATAAGTCCAAGGTTTCCTTCCTGAATCAAATCCATAATGCAAAATGCGCCTTTATTGAATCTTCCTGCAACGCTCACAACAAGCCTAAGATTGGAATTAACAAGCAGATTGAACGCTTCCTTGTCTCCAGACTTGATTCTTTTTGCAAGCGCAATTTCTTCATCGGCGGAAAGCAGCGGATATTTTTTCAATGAATTTAGGTATCCAGGGGCAACATCAATTTCCATAACAACACTCCATAACTTTTTTAATCTCATAATACAATAGCATATATTATGCCAAGTAAAAAAATTATACTTTGAAAACAGACTTTTTATTTCACTTAATACGTATTTTCTTATAATTCAAGGAAATAGAATTTCAAAGAAAGCCCAAAAATTATATTAATACAAAAGAAAAAAATGAAAATCAGAATCAAATTACAAAAAAGTAGACAGATAAGCAAAAATCATCTGTATAAATTTATATACAGTGCAAAATTTTAGACAGAAAAATATATCATCTTCGGACAAAATCAAAAGAGCTGCTATAAACTAATATAAGATTCCCGTATCAAGTACGGGAATGACAGTTAATTTAGAACAAGAATCAGCTTCCGCTTAGAATAGGAAGTGGTTTCCGCTTAAAATCATTAATTGACCATATAAACTCAATTCATTAAACTGTAGAATTATGACACCTATTCTTATCAAAGATTTGCTTTCTACAAAGCCGGAAAGTCAAAAAGTTACAGTTTGCGGATGGATTCGTTCTGTACGCGATTCTAAAAATCTTGTTTTCATTCAGGTAAATGACGGAAGTTGTTTCGCGAACATCCAGCTTACTTTTGACAGAAATTCGCCTTCTCCAAATGCAAATGTAAATAATATAGAAGAAGAATTAAAGAAACTGAACACCGGGGCTTCTGTCCGCGCGGAAGGAATTCTGATTCCGTCTCCAGCAAGCGGTCAGGCTGTGGAAGTCACTCTTGAAAGCCTAAAGTGCCTTGGCGCATGCAATCCGGAAGAATATCCTTTGCAGAAAAACCGGATGTCTATGGAATATCTTCGCACAAACGCACATCTTCGTGCCAGAACAAATACTTTTGGCGCAGTTTACCGCGTGCGAAACCAGATGGCTTTTGCCGTTCACTCGTTCTTTCAGGAACGCGGATTCCAGTACATCAATGCCCCGGAAATCACTTGCTCTGACTGTGAAGGCGCAGGCGAAATGTTTCAGGTTACAACTCTTTCAATGGAAAAAATTGCTGAGCTTGGCGTAAAAGCTGGTGCAGGCGGAATGAAAATCGAGGACGCGCACAAAATTGTTGACTATTCAAAAGATTTCTTCGGCAAAAAAGCGTCGCTCACAGTTTCCGGTCAGCTTGAGGCAGAAACAATGGCAACCGCATTAAGCCGCGTCTACACTTTTGGACCTACTTTCCGCGCTGAAAATTCAAATACTCCGCGCCACTTGGCTGAATTCTGGATGATTGAGCCTGAAATGGCGTTCTTTGACCTTGATGACGACATGGATATTCAGGAAGATTTTGTAAAATATCTTTTGAACTGGGCTTTGACAAAATGCCGCTCAGATTTGGAATTCTTTGACAAACGCATTCAGCCCGGACTTATTGAAAGCCTTGAAAAAGTCGCAAAGGCAAAATTCGTGCGCATTTCATACACAGACGCAATCGCAAAGCTTGAAGAAGCAGAAAAGAACGGCGCAAAATTTGAATTCAAGCCGTACTGGGGCTGCGACATTGCGACCGAACACGAGCGTTATCTTACAGAAAAGATTTTTGGCTGCCCGGTAATGGTTTTTAACTATCCAAAGGAAATAAAATCTTTCTACATGAAACAGAATGATGACGGAAAAACCGTAAAAGCCGTTGACGTTCTTGTTCCTGGAATCGGAGAACTGATTGGCGGCTCAGAGCGCGAGGAAAATTACGAAAAACTGCTCAAGGCGTGCGAGGAACGCAAGATGGATATGTCAAACTATCAGTGGTATCTTGATTTGCGCAGATTCGGAACAGTTCCTCACTCAGGATTTGGGCTTGGCTTTGAACGCCTTATCCGTTACGTTACAGGAATGGAAAATATCCGCGACGTAATTCCTTATCCACGGGCACCAAAACTCGCAGATTTCTAAAAGAATTTAAGGTCAAATGTAGAGTTTTTTTTACTGTCATTATCGGGCTTGTCCCGATAATCTGTTGAAAAAAATTACAGTAGATTACCAATCGAGTTTGCTGTGCAAACATCGCAGTGTCAAGCACGGCAATGACAAACTTGTTAGCATAGATATGGCAAGTCTGTTTTGTGATTTGCAAAATTCAGCAAGCAGGCTTATAATATCTAGCTAGGACAGAATAAATGGCAGAACAGACAGACTTCGATATGTATGGCAGAAAAATATTCTTCTTGAATCCTGCTTATGCGGTAAAAAAAGACATTATAAGCAGCCTGCGGAAAAAAGAATATGAAGTCTACATTATCGAAAGCTACAGGGACGCAAAAAATCTTCTGCGGAAAAATCCCGGCTCTGTTCTGTTTATAAACATTGACGCGCAGCTTTCAATAGGCGCTTGGTTCAATTTTCTGCGCAGCTTCGATAAAGAAGAAAGCCTCAAGACAATTCAGGCGACTGTCATTTCCGAAAAAATAAAGCCGAACGAAATTGAACTGTTCTCAAAATTTTCAGATTCAGAAAACAGCGTAATTGATTTTTCAGACGGAATAGAAAAAGTTTCCGAGCGCATACAAAATATTCTTACCAAGACAAATGCAAAAGGAAGGCGGCAGTATATCCGGGCAAATTTAATGCACGACAAAGATGCTTCTTTATTCTGGAATCACGGAAGCAAAATGCACCAGCTCAAGCTTTTTGACTTAAGTTCTGTGGGAATGGCTGTAAAAATTCCTGCCGGACTTGAAAGCCTCATAATTGCAAAAAACTACATACTGCAGGACGTAACGCTCAGACTGGGAACAAAGCAGGTTGTAACAGAAGCCGTCATTTTCGCTGTAAAAAAAACAGAGCAAGGAACAATCTGGGTGCTTCTTCTTGCGCCGCAAACTCCTTCAGCAGTAAAAGACGAAATCCGCCAGTATGTTTTTAAAACAATTGAAGACAAAATGATAATTTCCATAAACGAAGACCGCAAGGACGACACTGACTACGCGCAGATGGACTACTACAACTTTGCGGCAAAAACAAAATCCAAATCCAAGCCTTCAACTTTTTCAAGCCAGCCCGGACACAATTTTTCATGACTTTAGGAAAAAAGCAGCTGAAAAAAATTTCGCTGTTCAGCATTGTGCAATCGCTTTACTTAAGCTCAAGCTTGTTTTTTTCAAACGACTTGATTTCTTCCGCTTCTGCCTGCGCATTTGGATTTTTGCTTTCGGTTGTTCCAATCAGCATGATAATCTGCGTTGTGCTTCTTAGAGTTCTTCACGCTTCCCCGGAAACTGTTTCCGCGCTTATTTCTTCAAGTCCTTTTTCAAGCCAGATTATAAGCATTGAAGATTCGCTTCCAAAGTCGCTTAAGCTTGTTACAAATTTTGAAGTTGTAATTATTGTGGCTGTAGTGTGGATGTCAAGAAGATTTTTCAGCTCGGTGATTGTAGGACTGAAAAGAATTTTTGGAAAAGATGCAAAGTCGCGTCCTGTAAAAAATATGTTTCTTGTTTTCATTGGGGAAGCTCTTTTTGTAATTTTATTTTCGCTGATAATTTTCATAGCAATCAGCTTAAAGACAATTGTGCTCGTTCCAAAGTTCTACGGAATTCTTGAGCCGCTGAATCACATTGCAAATTTGATTTCAAAAACTGCGGCTGGTTTTGTTCCGTTTATAATTTTATTTGCGGCAACAGCATTCACGTATAAATTCGGAAGCAGAACAAATCCGTCCTGGGGAATAAGCATTTTGTCTTCAGCAGGAACTTGCGCTTCATTCTGGATTCTTACAAAAGCATTCCATTTGTTTGTGAACATAAACCGCTACAACATGGTCTACGGAGTTTTAAGCAACATCATCGTAATTCTTATGGGCGTGTTTTTTTTCTTTATAATTTTTTTCTTTTTTGCGCAGTGGCTTTATGTCTATCAGTTTTTTGAAACGTTGCTTTTGTGCGAGCTTTATCTTCTGCCTGAAAAGCAAGACGGAAATTTTTTTTCAAATATAAAGCGATTTCTTTTTATAAATCCGTATTTTCTTCTTAAGAAAAATTCCCACGCATTAAATTTCAACGACGGAAATTTTGTATACAAAAAAAATTCAAAAAGCGAATTCTGTTTTTACATTGCAAGCGGAAGCATTTTGCTTATACACAAAAACGAAGGGCAAGTTTTAAACCAAGGCACATTTTTTGGCGAAGGCGAATGTCTTTTAAAGAAGCACCGGCAGGAAGACGCAGTTTCAATTGGAAAATCAAAAGTAATAAAAATTCCTTATTCCGTGTTCCAAAAACTCATAGAAAAAAATCCAAAAATCGGAGTAAAAGCACTTTCGCAAATAAGAAAATATTCCAAGAGAACGTTTTCAGTCATAGAATAAAATTTCATTTAACTTGGCTAAAATCTGGATATGAGTTATAATTGCACTTCATGGAACGTTTAAAAATTGTTGTTTTAGATTTTGGAAGCCAGTATGCCCACCTTATTGCAAAAAGATTCCGCATGATGGGTTATTATTCAGAAATCGCCTTGCCTTCCGCCGGGCTTGAAACATTCAAAAATGCAAAAGGAATTGTGCTTAGCGGAGGTCCGTCCAGTATCTATGATAAAAATGCTCCTGAATTCAATTCTGAAATTCTTAAGCTTGATATTCCAATTCTCGGTCTTTGCTACGGACATTATGTAGTTCAAACCGGCTACAACGGAAAAGCTCAGAAAGCTTTAGTCGGGGAATTTGGATTTGCAACTTTAGAGCTGAATCAAAATATAAAGTGTCCGCTATTTGAAGAAATTGAAAGTCCGCAGCAAGTTTGGATGAGCCATCAGGATGCTGTTGTAAAACCGGGAGACGGATTTGAAACTGTCGGCTCAACAAAGGACTGCGAATTCGCCGCGCTTCAGAATCTTGAAAAAAAACGTTTCAGCCTTCAGTTCCATTGCGAAGTAAAAGACACTCCTTGCGGAAATAAAATTCTTGAAAACTTTGCAAAGTTCTGCGGAATGGAAAAAAACTGGGATCAGGACACGGTTTTAAACCACATAATCGATTCTATAAAAAATCAGGCAAATGATAAAAATGTTCTTCTCTTTTTAAGCGGTGGAGTTGATTCCACTGTGGCGTTTGCGCTTTTAAACAAGGCGTTGGGGCAGGAAAGAGTTCTGGGGCTTCATATAGACAACGGCTTTATGCGCAAGAATGAAAGCAAAAAAGTTGAAGAGGCATACAAAAGCCACGGATTTTCAAATTTCATTGTTGAAGACGCAAGCAAAAGTTTTTTAAAGGCTGTAGAAAATCTTACCGATCCGCAGAAAAAAAGAATGGCGATTGGTGAAAATTTTATTACAGTGCGCAATGAAGTTGTGGCAAAACAAAAGCTCGATGAAGACAAATGGCTTTTGGCGCAGGGAACTTTGTATCCGGACATTATTGAAAGCGGCGGAACAAAAAATTCAAATGTAATAAAAACTCATCATAACCGCGTAGACGGAATACAAAAATTAATTGAAAAAGGCTTGATTATTGAGCCTTTAAAAGATTTGTATAAAGATGAAGTTCGCGCAATTGGAAAAAAACTCGGACTTGAAGACGAGCTTGTAATGCGCCATCCGTTCCCAGGACCTGGACTAAGCATCAACGTGCTTTGCTCAAACGGAACAATGTCAGAAAATGACAAAGAAGAATTCAAAAAAGCACAGGAAGAAATTTCAAAAGTTCAGCTTGAAATGTTCTGCGCAAAATGTTCTGCAAATCTTGAAAAATACATTCTGCCTGTAAAGTCCGTAGGCGTTCAAGGCGACTTCCGCACTTACAGATTTCCGTCTGTAATCAGTTTTGCAAAAATGGAAAATGGCTTTTATCATCTTCCGAAAAAATGGGAAAAACTTGAAGCCGCATCAAGCCAAATTACAAACAGCGCATCATTTATAAACAGAACAATAATTCGCTTGTGGCAAAATCCTTCGGTAAAAAATGAAGACTTAAAACTTCAGGAAGGCTACTGCACAAAAGAGCGGCTTGACCAGACAAGAGATGCAGACGACATTGTTCTTACTGCTCTTCACAAAAATGGCTGGTACAATAAAATTTTCCAGCATCTTACAATCAACTTGCCTTATGCTTCGTCAAAGGAAAGATGCAGTTTTGTTTTGCGCCCGCTTTGTTCTGAAGATGTAATGACAGCAAGATTCGCGCAGCTTCCGCAGAATCTTCTTATGGAAATTGTGCAGGAAATTTCCAAGCTGCCTTATGTTGACGCAATATTTTTTGATCTTACAAACAAGCCGCCTGCAACATTCGGCTGGGAATAAATTTTTAATGCTGGAAAAACTTGTAAAATTTTTTCAGCACTTTCAATTAAAAAATGTAAAGGAATTTTATGCTTGAACTTTCTGAATATAAAACAATTTTGGACACAATCCCGGCTGCGGTTATTATTGCAGTTCCGGTAAAGCAAGATGAAAAAATAACGGACTTTTCAATTGTCTATGTAAATGAATGTTTCAGAAGCCTTACAAAAAATTTTATAAAAGAAGGCGTTCTGTTTTCAAGTTTCAAGGAAAAAATCAGTCAAGACATAAACTGGTTTGACATGGCAGTTGAAACTATAAAAACAAAAAAAACAATTGAAGAAACTTTTTACTCGCATAATTTTTCTATATGGATTCAACTTGTTGCAAAATGCGTGCCGGGCGATTACGTTGCGGTTTCGCTGACAAATGTTTCGCAGGCAAAAGAATACGAGTCCGCATTGAGCGAGCAAAACAAAAAACTTGAAGAAGTAACAAGCCAGTTAAAATCAAGCAGACTGAATTTGGATTCGCAGCTAAAAAATATCCAGCAGCTGAACGAACAACTTTTGTTTGCGGCATACCATGATTCTCTTACTGACCTTTACAACCGCGCATGGCTTTCTACAATGATGAAAGTTCAGATAAAAGAAGCAACTGAAAAAAATGAAAAGTTTGGAATTCTTTTGTTTGACATTGACAACATGAAAGACATCAACGACTCAAGAGGACACAACGCAGGCGATGAGCTTTTAAAGCAAGTTGCAACAATCCTCAAGCTAATGGAATCAAAAGCAGTTACCGCAACAAGATTCGGCGGAGATGAATTTGTGCTTCTTTACAAAGACATAAAAGACCGCGATGAAGCAATTGGAATTTCAAAAAAGGCGTTGAGATTTTTAAATGCGGAAGGAATTGGAATTTCAGGCGGAATTGCAATCTTCCCGGACGACTCAAAAAAATCCGAAGACCTTTTAAAGTTCGCTGACATGGCAAAAATAGAAGCAAAGAAAAACGGCAAAAACAATGTCGCCTGCTTCCATTCACTCATGCAGGAAAAATTCCTAAGCAAGCTGAATATTGAAACAAAAATGTCAAAGGCAATGGCAAGCAGAAATTTTCAGCTTTATTATCAGCCGCAGTTTGACGCAAAGACAAAAGAACTTCGCGGATTTGAAGCGCTTCTTAGATGGTACGACAGCGACTTGGGCTGGATAAGTCCTGAGCAGTTCATTCCGCTTGCAGAAGAAACTCATCTTGTTGTTCCGCTCGGCGACTGGGTTATGACAACTGCACTTGCAACAATCAAAGAATGGGAAATGAAATTCAGCTTCAACGGAATAATGTCTGTGAATGTTTCCCCAGTTCAGTTTGTCCAAGAAGATTTTATTGAAAAGCTGTTTAAGAAAATTGAAAAATCCGGAATAGACAAAAAACATCTTGAAATTGAAATTACAGAAGGCGTTCTTATTGACAACGTGGAAGACACAATATCCAAGCTGAATAAAATAAGAGAGCAAGGCGTGGGACTTTCGCTCGATGACTTTGGAACAGGCTATTCTTCTTTGAGATATTTGCAGCTTCTGCCTCTTACAACTTTAAAGATTGACAAGTCGTTTGTTTCAAACATTGCGGCAAAAGACGGATTCGAAGCAAACCTCACGGAAAGCATTATTTCGCTTGTTTCTAAAATGGGATTAAACACAATTGCGGAAGGCGTTGAAAATGAAGAGCAGCTAAAAATGATTCAGAAATTCAACTGCCGTACAATTCAAGGATTCTTGCTAGGAAAGCCAATGCCAAAAGAACAATGCGAAAAACTTCTTGTAGAAAACTTGAGCAAGAGTTCTAGCTAGAAATTCTAAGACTTGCCATTTCCGCCGGGAATTCTATATTCAAGATATTTCACTCTGCCCTGTTCTACCGCCAGCTTGATTTGTTTTTCCCGCGGACTTAACTTGCTCTGCCCGGACTTTACTTCTATAAAATAAATTTCTTCTATATCAGTGCCTTCCGCGCTTCCGGGAAAAGCAACAAAATCAATTGGCTTGCCAACAAAACGCACATCGCCCGGATTGCACGGAAAGCCAGGCAAAAACGGCGCAATCTGCTCGCTGAACTGTCCGCCCAAAACTGCGCGGCTTCTGTTCACGGCGTCTTTTCTTTGCTTTTTAAATTCTGAAGAATTCTTTAGCTTTTGCACTAGTCTGCCCAAGACAAAGCCAATCAGCATCATGCAAATCATCGAAATGCAAAAAATAAATTTTCCGTTTAAAAGTTCATGCACTGTTGAAATTTCCATGATTCAATTTTATCATATCAGCATGAAAAGAAAAATCTTATTGATTTCAGTTTTATTAATTTTTGCATCTTTATTTTTTGCGCAGGAAAATTCAGAATGCGTTAAATTCGAATTTAAATATCAGAAAGGCGATCGCTACAGAATTCTTTCGACAGTTGATGAAGACATTTTTGTAAATCACCGCAAAAGCCATCACTCAATAATTATAAACAGAGTTTCTGCGGAAATCACAGACGTAACAAAAGACGGACAGGGAATTCACGACTGTATTTTTATGACAACAGAAGATTCAACAGGAACTTACACAGGCGCAAAATTTTCTTACGGCGAAGATTACAAAAGCATTTTTAAAAGAAGCAAAAACGGAACTTATACAATCACAGACGAATATTTTATGCCGACCGTGCGCGATGTTCCGATTTTTCCAGACAGAGAAATTTTTCCCGGAGAAAAATGGACTGCAAAAGGACACGAAGCCCACGACTTAAGAAAAGGATTTGGAATTGAAAAGCCGTACAAAGTTCCGTTCAACGCTGAGTACACTTACGAAGGACGCGATGAAAATTCCGGGCTTTACAAAATAAGAGTCCGCTACACAATGTATATGGAAAATCCTCCGATTCAAAATTACGAGCTTAATGATTATCCTGTTACAACCCGCGGATTCAGCGACGAGACAATTTTTTGGGACAATGAAAAAGGCGCGATTGACCACTACTCAGAGTCGTTCAAAATTTTTATAGAAACTGCCGCCGGAAATATTTTTGAATTCAGGGGAACAGCTCATGCGGAAGTTACAGAATTCGCAAGAACAAATACAAGTGAAAATATTTCTTCCGTGCAAAAAAAAATAAAAGAGCTTGGACTTGAAAATGTTACCGTAAAGCCGGACGAAAAGGGACTTACAATCGCAATAGAAAATATTCAGTTTGAGCCGGACAGCGCAATTCTCTTGGAAAGTGAAAAACTTAAAATTCAGCAGATTGCAAAAATTCTTGAAAACTGGCCGGACAACGACATTTTAGTTACAGGGCACACAGCTCTTGCCGGAACAGAAAAAATGCGAAAAATCCTAAGCGAAGAAAGAGCAAGCGCAGTGGCAGAATATTTAATCGGACTGAATGTGCGGGACAGATTCCACGTGTTCACCCAAGGCTTTGGAGCGGAACGTCCGGTCGCAACAAACAGAACCGAAGAAGGCAAAGCAAGAAACCGCCGCGTTGAAATCACAATCATGGATAAATAATTCCGCGGAAATTTTTAAAGCAAAAGTCTGTTGACCAATATTTCTTTTCCAATTAGACTTATAGGAATTATGGACTTTGGCTTTATTCATCAAGTGATTCCTCTGTACGAAAAAGCTGCGATTCTGACTTTAAAAGCCGGACTTGCAGGAGTTGTTCTTTCAATTGCGCTTGGACTTTTTTGCGCCGTAATCCGCTACTGGAAAATTCCTGTTGCAAAAGAAATTGTAAAAGTGTACACAGAGTTTTCACGGAACACGCCATTGTTAATCCAGTTGTTTTTTTTGTATTTTGCTTTCCCGAAAATGGGAATAAAACTTTCTTCCGAGCAATGCGGAATAATCGGTCTGACTTTTTTAGGCGGAAGCTACATGGCAGAAACATTCAGAAGCTCGCTTGAAACAGTCGGAAGAGTTCAGCTTGAATCAGGAAGATGCATCGGACTTACAGAATTTCAGATTGTGCGATTTGTAATTCTTCCGCAGGCGTTTTCAGTTTCAATACCGGGAATTTGCGCAAACACAATGTTCCTTATAAAAGAAACTTCAATGTTTAGCGCAGTCGCCCTTGCAGACCTTATGTACATTGCAAAAGATTTAATCGGACTTTATTACAAAACAGAAGAAGCGCTTTTTCTTTTGGTGATTTCATATTTTATTTTGCTTTTGCCAATAACAATTTTAAGTTCATTCGCAGAAAGGAAGCTCCGCTATGCACAGTTCGGAAATGCTTGATTCAATTACAAATTCATTCAGCGTAATTTTCATGGGGAAAAATTTTCTGCGGCTTTTGCAGGGACTTCTTGTTACAATTGAAATTGCGGCGGTTTCCGTAGTTTTTTCAATTATACTTGGATTTTTGCTTGGCGCGCTTATGACTGTAAAAATAAAACCGCTTCAGATTGTCTGCAAAATTTACCTTGAATTCATGCGCATTATGCCTCAGCTTGTTTTGCTTTTTTTGGCTTACTTCGGACTTACGAGGGCATTCGGAATTTCAATCAGCGGAGAAGCGGCTTCTGTTCTTGTGTTCACGCTTTGGGGAACTGCAGAAATGGGAGACCTTGTTAGAGGCGCGCTTGAAAGCATTCCGCGTCATCAGTACGAAAGCGCAAAATCAATCGGACTTAACGAAAAGCAAATTTACATTTACGTAATTATTCCCCAGACTTTGCGCAGGCTTATTCCGCTTGCCATGAATTTAATCACAAGAATGATAAAGACAACTTCAATTGTAGTTTTTGTCGGCGTAATCGAAGTTGTAAAAATCGGTCAGCAAATAATTGACGCGAACAGGCTTACAGTTCCAACAGCCGCAATCGCAGTCTACGCTGTTATTTTTTTCATGTACTTTATAGTCTGCTGGCCTCTTTCAATTCTTGCGGGAAAACTTGAAAAATGTCAAAAAGACAATTAAAACTTTGGAGTAAAAAATGAGCTTGCTAGAAATCAAAGACATAAAAAAAGAATTTCCAAAAGTCGGCGGAATTTTAAACGGAGTTTCGCTTGAAGTTGAGCGCGGAGAAGTCGTAGTAATTTTGGGACCTTCCGGCTGCGGAAAAAGCACGCTCTTAAGATGCATAAACGGACTTGAAGAAATTCAGCAAGGCGAAATTCTTTTGGACGGCGAAATAATCAGCAACAGAAAAAAGAATATGCATTTAATCCGCCAAAAAATCGGAATGGTTTTTCAAAGCTACGATTTGTTTCCGCATTTAACTGTTGAAAAAAATATTTTGCTCGGCCCCGTAAAAGCACAGGGAAGAAATCCTGATGAAGTAAAAAAAGAAGCAGAGCTTTGGCTTGAAAGAGTCGGGCTTCTTGAAAAAAAAGATTCGTATCCAAGAGAACTTTCCGGCGGACAAAAACAGAGAGTTGCAATTGTACGCGCGCTTTGCATGCATCCAGAAGTTCTTTTGTTCGATGAAGTTACTGCGGCTCTTGACCCTGAAATGGTGCGGGAAGTTTTGGACGTAATGGTGAACCTTGCGAAAGAAGGGCGCACAATGGTAATTGTAACTCATCAGCTGGAATTTGCCCGTGCAGTTGCGGACAGAATCGTATTCATTGACGAAGGAAAAATTGTAGAAATATCAAAGCCAGAGCAGTTTTTCAACAATCCGAAAACTGAACGTGCCAGAAAATTTCTAAAAGCCTTTATGTTCGACAAAGTAAAAAATAGTTGAAATTGCGCTTGACATTTTCCTATCAACTAAGTATGTTTATTCTATCTTAAACAAAAGAGGTAGAACTATGAAAACAAAAAACGGAACTATTCTTGCCGCCGGAATTGCAGCAGTCCTTGCATTATTTTCAGCCTGTGCAAAAGAAAATAAAACTTCCGCGAGAACTGTTGAGCAGATAAAGAAAAGCGGAGAAATAAAAATTGCAGTTTTCAGCGACAAAAAACCATTCGGATACGTTGATGAATACGGCGAATATCAAGGCTACGATGTTTACTTTGGAAACCGCATTGCAAAAGATCTTGGCGTAAAAGTAAAATACGTTCCAGTTGAAGCCGCAAGCCGCGTTGAATTTCTTGTTACAGGAAAAGTTGACATTGTTCTTGCAAACTTCACTGTAACTCCAGAGCGTGCAGAAAAAGTTGACTTTGCGCTTCCGTATATGAAGGTTGCGCTCGGAGTTGTTTCCCCGGAATCAGCCCTTGTTACAAAGCCTGAAGACTTGATTGGAAAAAAACTTATAATCAGCAAAGGCACTACAGCCGAAACTTACTTTACAAAAAATTATCCAGAAGTTGAGCTTTTAAAATTCGACCAGTATGCAGAAGCCTACGCCGCCCTTCTTGACGGAAGAGGAGCCGGAATGTCAACAGACAACACAGAAGTTCTTGCTTGGGCTTTGGAAAATCCGGGATACAAAGTTGGAATTGAAAGCCTCGGTGAACTTGACACAATCGCCGCCGCAGTTCAAAAAGGAAACTCAAGTCTCCTTGAATGGCTAAACAATGAAATCGTAGAACTCGGAAAAGAAAACTTTTTCCATGCTGACTATGAAGCGACGCTTCGTGCAACTTATGGAGCAGACTCTGATGCAGACGCTCTTGTAGTTGAAGGCGGAAAACTTTAATAAACAAAAGGGAAACTAAAAAGAGATTGCTTGCAAAAGCAATCTCTTTTTTTAAATGAAAATCATGTGGTTAATTTTTGCAATCTTATCTTCTGTATTTGCCGCACTAACTTCAATTCTTGCAAAAATAGGAATTGACGGTGTAAACTCAAATCTTGCAACAGCAATAAGAACTGCGGTTGTTCTTGCAATGTCTTGGCTCATGGTGTTTATAACAAGCGCGCAATCTGGCATTTCCGAAATAAACAAAAGAAGCTGGCTGTTTTTAATTCTTTCAGGGCTTGCAACGGGAGCTTCCTGGCTATGCTATTACAAGGCTCTGCAAATCGGCGAAGCTTCAAAAGTTGTTCCAATCGACAAAATGAGCGTTGTGCTTACATTAATTCTTGCGTTTGTTTTTTTGCATGAACAGTTCACGGCAAGGACGCTGGCAGGAATGGTTCTATTGACCGCTGGAACAATTCTTATGATAAAATAAATTTCAAAATTTTTTTCAGTCTTTCTGGCAATGTATAAAAGTCAGCTCGTGCTTATTGTAATTCAAATGCACAACTTTACTGTCTGGAATTTCTTCAAACTTTGAAATCAGATTCCAGTCAGCTTTTCCCTGCATTTTTATTGTGCAAATCATCTTTTTAGTTTTTCCGCTTTCAAGCCACATTTTTATCCATTCAAGAAGACGTTCGGGATAACAAATTACATCGCTGAAAACCCAGTCGAATTCTCCAAGCAACTCAGGCTTCAATGTAAAAGCGTCATGCGCCAAAAATTCAACAAGCGGATTTTTCATTAACGACGGAACAAGCTCGCTTCTGTCAACTGCAAAAACGTTCGCGCCCAAATTCACAAGAACATAAGTCCAGCCGCCAGGACACGCTCCAGCTTCAAAGCACCTTGAAGAAGCAGAAGGAAGTCCGCAGCCAAAAATGCTGTCCGCAACAGAAAGGCTTTCCTGAATTTTTAAATATGCGCGGCTCGGAGGATTTTCGTGATCTTCTATAAATGAAATTTTTCCCGCAGGAAGTGAACTGGAAGTTTTTGCGGAAGCAATCATCATGTTTTTTTCAAGCAAGCAAAAAAGTCCGATTTCTGATGCAGGAAGTTTTACAGGAAAATTTTTGGGCTTGAAATTTATATACGGAAGTTTTTCCTGAATCAATGCGGCTCTTCTAAAACAAGTTGAACTGCATGAAGCCCAGGAACGCTGAATTTTTTTCAGCTCGCCACTAGCTTCACC
The DNA here is from genome assembly GCA_963654755.1 of Desulfovibrionaceae bacterium. Taxonomy (GTDB): domain Bacteria; phylum Spirochaetota; class Spirochaetia; order Treponematales; family Treponemataceae; genus Treponema_D. Next base: position 63,771 of record CAVKBG010000003.1, on the reverse strand, counting down.
AATTGAATCAAATTTCAAAATGAAAGGCTCAAGCATTGCGCTTCTGCAAAAGTAAGGAACTTTAAAAGTTCCGTCAGAATTTTTTGCGTTGTAGTCAGGAATGTAAAGAAGTTCTCCGTAAGAAACAACATTTTCCATAGAAACAGAAAAACGTTCTTTTAGCTCGTCCTTTAAAATTCCGTCCATTTCAGGAAAAGGAAGAAACGCCGCGCCTGAAATTTTTTCTATTGAAATGCTCATTCTACAAATTCCGCTTCTGGAGAAATAATCATGTCGGCAAGATCTGGATTTTCCTCAGAATTTTCCTGAAGGCTGTTTATAAAAGAAGCCAATGCAGGAGAATCTGGAGAACGCAAAATTTTAAATCCAATTTCAGTTTCACTTTCATCTTCGTTTTTCCATTTTGGAACACAGACAAATTCAAGCGGACGTGAAAAATCCTGCCGTGAAAAAGTTATAAAAACAGTATATTCACCTTCCGTATCAACAAAAACAGGATTCGGAAAATGCGCGCTGAACCCAGACATGCTAATATCTTCAAGGACTCCGGGCAAGGCGCAGATACGTTCACAATCAATACGCCCAATTTCATTAAAACGCTCTTCCCCTCTGAGCTCCTTTTTCATATCAGTTCATAACCTCTTCGCTGAGTTTCATAATCATGTCGTAAATCGGTTTTCCGCCTGGAACCATAGGAAGAACCATTTCATCAATGTCAACTTCAGCATCGATTACAGCCGGCTTTTTTGCATCAAAAGCTTCCTTGAAAACTTTTTCAAATTCCTTTGCATTGCTTGCCTTGTAGCCTTTAATTCCGTAAGCATCAGCAAGTTTGCACCAGTCCGGTCCAAAATCAAGAGTTGTCTGGCTGAATCTTTTTCCATAGAAAAGACGCTGCCACATTCTTACATTTCCGAGCGCATGGTTGTTCACAACGATAATTACAATCGGAAGATTATAATGCTGAATCGTCGCAAGCTCATTGCAGTTCATGCGGAACGAGCCATCGCCTGCAATATGCACAACGCGGTTATTTTTGTCCGCAAACTGAACTCCCATTGCAGCGCCAGTTCCAAATCCCATTGTTCCAAGTCCGCCGGAAGTTATAAAAGTTCTAGGCTTTGTGAACGGATAAAACTGAGCTGTCCACATCTGGTGCTGTCCAACTTCAGTTGTGATAAATGTATTTTCGCCTGCAATCTTGTTTATACATTCGCAGATAAATTTTGGATTTATAGAATGCTCTGGCTTTTTGTCGTAGCATTCAGGATATTCTTTTTTCCATGCCTGAATTTGGGCAATCCATTCCTTGCGTTCTTTTTTTTCAACGGAAGGAATAAGGCGGCTAAGGATTTGCTTTAAATCTCCAACAAGCGATGTGTAAGCTGGAATATTTTTATTAATTTCCGCAGGGTCAATATCAATATGAACAACTTTTGCATTCTGCGCAAATTTAGAAGAATCCAAAATAACGCGGTCGCTGAATCTTGAGCCAAGAGAAATCAGAAGGTCGCATTCTGTAACGCCCAGGTTGCTTGCTTTTGTTCCGTGCATTCCAATCATCCAAGTGCATAGAGGATGATTTGCCGGGAACGATGAGCGGGCCATGAGACTTTCGCTAACAGGAATATTTGCTTTTTCCGCAAGCTCCAGAAGTTCTTTTTCCGCGCCGCTGATTCCAATTCCGCCGCCAGCATAAATAAAAGGACGTTCTGAATTGTTTATCAACTCCGCAACTTTTTTTATATTTTCTTCTGAAGGAATATTTATTTCAGCAATTCTTTTTAAATTTGAATGATTTTCTATAAGAATATCGTTTCTTTCATTTTCTTTTGAAAGCGGTTCAAATTCAACTTCCGCCGCAGTAACGTCTTTTAAAATATCAATCAGAACAGGACCGGGTCGGCCGGTTTTTGCAATGAAAAATGCCTCGCGGATAGTCTTTGCCAAATCCTTTACATCGCGAACCATGAAGTTCTGCTTTGTAATCGGCATAGTCACGCCCGTAATGTCGATTTCCTGAAACGTATCTTTTCCCAAAAGATTGTTTGGAACATTGCAAGTAATTGCGACAATCGGACTTGAATCCATGTACGCAGTTGCGATTCCTGTTACAAGATTTGTAGCACCAGGACCGCTTGTTGCCATGCACACTCCGACTCTTCCTGTCGCACGAGCATATCCGTCCGCGGCATGAGCTGCACCTTGTTCATGCGCAGTCAATATATGATTTATTCTGCCTGAATTTTTATAAAGAGCATCATAAATGTTAAGAATGTTTCCGCCTGGATAACCGAAAACAGTATCAACTCCCTGCTCTATAAGACATTCTATAACAACTTGTGAACCTGTAATTTTCATTTTTCAATATTCCTTTTGTTTTTTTTATTTACTGAAGAATCGCACCTTTGTCGGCTGAACTTACCAGTTTAGCGTAGCGCGCCAGATAGCCGGTTTTTACTTTTGGCTCCGGGGCAACCCATTTTGCCTTGCGAGCGGCAAGTTCCTCGTCGCTTACTTCAAGATGGATTTTGTAGTTGTTTATGTCCAAAGTGATTTTGTCGCCTTCCTGAACGAGCGCAATCGGACCGCCCACAGCCGCTTCCGGCGAACAATGTCCCAACGACGCGCCTCGTGTAGCACCGCTGAACCGTCCGTCTGTGATAAGCGCAACCTGCTTGTCCAAGCCCTGCCCCGCAAGTGCCGCTGTAACCGCAAGCATCTCGCGCATTCCAGGACCGCCCTTTGGTCCTTCGTAGCGGATTACAACAACATCGCCCGGCTTAATCTGGGATTTCTGAACAGCTTCCATCGCCTCGCTTTCATCGTTGAACACACGCGCAGGTCCTGTGTGGTGCATAAGCTCAGGAGCGCAGGCTGAACGTTTTACAACTGTTCCGTTTGGCGCAAGGTTTCCGAACAAAATCGCGATTCCACCGTTGTCGCTGAACGGATTTTCAATCGGGCGAAGAATTTCAGGATTCCTGTTTTTTACGCCTTTGATGTTTTCCGCAATTGTCTTTCCTGTGGCGGTAATCAAAGAAGTGTTTATAAGGTTCTTTTTTGCAAGCTCAGCCAAAACCGCCTGAACGCCGCCCGCATCATCAAGCTCGCACATAAAAGTGTGTCCTGCCGGCGCAAGGTGGCAAAGGTTCGGAGTTCTTTCAGAAATCTTATTCACCTCGTGCAAGTCAATGTCAATTCCAGCCTCGTGCGCGATTGCCGGAACGTGCAGCATTGTGTTTGAAGAACATCCGAGCGCCATATCCGCGGTAAGCGCATTGCGGAAATTTTCAGCAGTCATCATCTGTCGTGCAGTGATTCCTTTCTTATACAAATTCATTACAGCCATGCCGGCGTGCTTTGCAAGTGCGATTCTTTCGCCAGTTACAGCAGGAATTGTTCCATTTCCAGGAAGTCCAAGCCCCAGAACTTCGGTAAGACAGTTCATTGAGTTCGCGGTGAACATTCCAGAGCAAGCACCGCAGCCCGGACAAGCGCGATGCTCCATTTCCTTAAGCTGCTCCTCGGTGATTTTTCCGACCGCAAGACCGCCTACGGCCTCAAACATATCAGTAAGCGAAAGATTCTTGCCGGAATAAGGGTTTGAAGCATCATTTCCCGGAAGATGTCCCGGCATCATCGGACCGCCAGAAACAAAAACAGTCGGCAAATCAAGACGCGCGGCAGCCATAAGCATACCCGGAACAATCTTGTCGCAGTTAGGAATCATAACCAAAGCGTCAAACTGGTGAGCCTTCGCAACACATTCAACGCTGTCGGCAATAAGCTCGCGTGTTACAAGCGAATATTTCATTCCCTCGTGGCCCATCGCAATTCCGTCGCAAACGCCAATCGCAGGAAATTCAATCGGAGTTCCGCCAGCCATTCTAACGCCAGCCTTAACAGCCTCTGCAATCCGGTCAAGCTCAATGTGCCCCGGAATAAGTTCATTTTTTGCGCAAATAACACCAACCAGCGGCTGATTCAATTCCTCATCAGTATAACCAGAAGCATAAAAAAGAGAACGGTGCGGCGCGCGTGCAACACCCTTACAAGCATTATCGCTTTTTTTTGTCATAGTCGAACCTCGATATAAAAACTTTCTTTAAAAATCAAAAGTTTTAAAATGTATTTTTCTATTAAAAGGAGCTTCAAAAGCCAGACGATTTTTGAAACTATTTTCCATTATACAAAAATATGCGGATTTGTAAAAGTCAGAACGTTTTTTAAGACAAACTGAATTTCAGCGCAAAAATTTATCTTCTTCCAAAAGCCTCAAGATTTGCAAGTCCTCTTTTAAACTGCGGAATTCTCGCGCAAGCTGTTGTATTCAGCGGACTTGTTTCTCCTCGCTTAAGAAAATGATACGCAACTCCAGCAATCATCGCGCCATTGTCTCCGCATAATTTTAAAGGAGGAAAAATGCAATTGATTTCTTTATGTTCAGCAAGCATTGCTCTAAGCCGTGAATTGGCAGCAACACCGCCGCCAGCAACAACAGTTTTCAGCCCGGTATCTTCCACCGCCCTAAGCAATCTTGAAACCAAAGTTTTGCAAGCAGTTTCCTGAAAAGACGCCGCGATATTTTCAACTGATTTTTCAAAGCCTGAATTTAAAAACATATCAGCCTGATGAATTACAGCAGTTTTTAATCCGCTGAAAGAAACATCATAACGATGTTCTCCTTTGTCAAGTTTTGGAAGAGGAAAACTGAACGCATCTGGATTTCCATTTTTAGCAAGCTTGTCAATTATAACTCCTCCCGGATAACCCAAATCATAATATTTTGCAACTTTGTCAAACGCTTCGCCAACGCTGTCATCAATTGTAGTTCCTAAAATTTCCAAGTCGTCAAAGCCATTCACTTTTGAAATAATGCTGTGTCCGCCGGAAACCAAAAGTCCAATGTACGGATAAGGAATGTCGTTTTCAAGGTGAGCGGCATACATGTGCCCAAGCATGTGGTTAACAGCGATAAAAGGTTTGCCAGAAGCCCATGCCAAAGTTTTTCCAAAAGTAAGCCCAACCAAAAGCGCGCCCATAAGTCCCGGACGATTTGTAGCAGCAATCGCATCAACTTCATCAAGAGACAAATGGGCTTCTTCAAGGCTTTGTCTTACAACTGGAAGAATCCACTCAGCGTGCTTGCGGCTTGCAATTTCTGGAACAACGCCTTTGTAAATCTGATGAAAAGGAATTTGCGTTGCAACAACATTGCTTAAAATTTTTCTGCCGTCTTCAACAATTGCGCAGGCAGTTTCATCACAAGAAGATTCTATTCCAAGAACTTTCATATATACTCCAATACATTTCTAGTAAAATTATTTTTGAATCTGCGAAGGAAAAGCAAACTTGTATCCTTTTTGTTTTAAATACGGATACATATCATTTAAAAGCTGCGGAAGAATCTTTGCAGATTTATCAACGTGGCCAATCATTATGACTTTTCCATTTTTATTTGCAATTCCAAGTCCGCGGTAAATTTGAGTAAGCATTTCATCTTTAGAAATTATGTCGTCTATAAAAACATCACGCTCAAGAATTTTCATGTCCCGTTCCAATGCGGCTTGAGGAGCTTTTGTCTGCGCGGAAGTTCTGGAATCCACAAAGAAAATTCCGTTGTCAAGAACTGCATCAAGAACCGCACCGATTTTCATAACATCGCAAGTTATAAGAGAGCCTTCATGATTGTTAAGACCTTTTATCGGTCCGATTTCCGCAATATTTTCTGAAACCTGTTTATAAACTTCGCTCAAAGACATATCGGGCAAAATCGCGCCTTCACCTGGATTAAGCTTTAAATTCTGGGCTTGCATTGGCTGATGAAGCATAAGTTCCTGTCCAGAATTTCTTACAATCGCCGCACAGTCTTTTGAATGCGCAAGTTTTGGAAGAACTGCAATCGCAATTGGAAAAGGAAGGCTCGTGTAAAGCTTTAAATTGTAAGTGTCATATCCGCCGTCATCAATTATAAAAACAAGCGTCGCTCCATTTTTTGCAGGCGGAATTGAATACTTTTCAACTTTTATTTCTTCAGTTTTTTTTGCAGGCGGATTCACAGAAGCAACTCTAGGCTCTTCTTTTTTTACTTCCGGCTTGGAAATTGGCTGCAGATTTTTTTCTTCAGATTTTTTTTCAGCTGGAACTTTTTTTACTTCAGGCTGAATCTCAACTGGCTTTTGAACAGTTTCTTTTTTTTCAGGCTGAACTTTTTTCACAGTTTCTTTTTTTTCAGGCTGAACTTTTTTTTGCTGATTTATATTTTCTGAAATTTTATTTTTTTCAGTTGTCTTGCTTTTTTGTTCCTGACGCAAAACTGGCTGCTCAACATTTGCAACTTTTGGCTGCTTTTCTTTTTTAGGAGATGAAAAAACAAAAGCCATGGAAAGAAAAACCGCGCACAAAAAAATAATCGCTGCGGACAAAAGCATAACGCTTTTATTGTCAAGAATTATTTTTGGCTTTTTTTTACGAGGAGTTCTTTTTTTTGCAGTTCTTTTCCGATTTTGTTTTTTTGCAGACATTTTTTATCAAGAAATAATTTTAGCAAAGCTACAAGTTTGCGTCTGGCACAATCAAGTTAAAAATGCGGTCCAAATCTTCAGAAGAAAAATAATTTATAGAAATTGTTCCCTTGCTGAATCCGCCTTTCAGCTGAACTTTTGTTCCAAGCCGCTCAATAAGTTTTTGCTCAAGAGCCACAAGATTCGGATCTTTTTTTGGCTCTGGCTTAAAATCATTTTTTGCAGCTGAAGGAATTCCGCTTTTCATTTCCTTGGCAATATTTTCAGACTGCCTTACAGAAAGTCCCTGCCCAATTATTTTTCCAAAGAGAATCCGCTTGTCAGAATCATTTTCCAAGCTCAAAATGGCGCGCGCGTGCCCAGAAGAAATTGAATCTGTAACAAGAGCCTTTTGAATGTCTTCCGGAAGCTTTAAAAGACGAAGACAGTTTGCAACAGTAGATCTGTTTTTTCCAACACGCTCCGCAACCTGATCCTGCGTCAAATTTCCAAGCTCCATCAAATCATAATAAGCCTGAGCTTCTTCCAGCGCATTCAAATCTGTACGCTGAATATTTTCTATAAGCGCAACTTCAAGTTTTCTTTGCTCTGAATATTTTCTAAGCTGAACAGGAATTTTTGCAAGTCCTGCGGCTTTGGCTGCGCGGGTACGGCGTTCACCTGCAATGATAAAAAATGTTCCGTCGTTTGCATCTTCTATTATAACGGGCGAAAGAATTCCTTCCTTGCGCACTGACTCTGTAAGCTCCGCAAGTTTTTCATCATCAAAGTAAGTTCGCGGCTGACGAGGATTCGGTTTTAAAAGAGCCGGGTCAACCCAAAGCGTTCCGTTTTCATCGGAAGAAATTCCAGCCGGAAGATTTAAATTTACAGAAGGCGCATTTTCCTTAAGCTGAACTCCATTTTCTGAAACTTCCTCGGACAAATCAGCTTCCTGCATCAAGGCACCAAGACCTTTTCCCAATCCCTGATGTTTAGCCACGGCTGATTACCTCTTCTGCAAGTCTCTGATAGCTTTTTGCGCCAACACAATTCGGATCATAAATGCAAATCGGCTCGCCATGTGAAGGAGCTTCTGAAAGTCTTACGTTGCGAGGAATAATTGTATTGAAAACAACATCCTTGAAATAACTTTTTACCTGCATAACAACATCCTGCGCAAGACGAGTTCTTGAATCATACATCGTAAAAAATATTCCGCCGATTACAAGATTTTTATTTATGCTTTCCTGAACTTTTTTTACTGTCTGCAAAAGAAGAGTGATTCCTTCAAGCGCAAAATATTCACACTGCATGGGAACAAGAACAGCATCTGCGGCGGCAAGTCCGTTCAATGTAAGAATTCCAAGGGAAGGCGGACAGTCAATCAAAATGTAATCATATTTTTCACGGACAGGAGCAAGGGCGTTTTTTAAAAAGTATTCGCGGTTTTCCTGATCTACAAGCTCAATCGCCGCGCCAGACAAATCAATAGACGCGCTTATGACATCAAGATTTTTTACACCAGAATGCTTTATAGTTTCATCAATAGTGGACTGCCCTGCAAGAAGCTCATAAATGGTAGGCTTTTTTTTGCTGACTCCAACGCCGCTAGACATATTTCCCTGGCTGTCAAAATCAACGAGCAGAACTTTTTTTCCGCCGACAGCAATGTACGCTCCGATATTTATAGCAGATGTAGTCTTGCCAACGCCACCTTTCTGATTAACAAAAACAAATACCTTTCCCATGATTAAACCATTATAGATTATATAGTAATAATTTTCAATTAATATGCGCCAGTTTCAAACTTCCGGTAAAATTGAAAGAAATTTTATTGCTGTGCTTTTAATGCGGAAACTGAAAACTTTTGCTTGTAAAGTTTTGCAAAATAAAAAATTTCTGCCGCAGCTGTAATTGTCCAAGAAAATGCAAAAAGCAAATAAAGAGATTCAATTGTTTTAAAATATGCAAACACAGTAAAAATCCAGGCGATTCTAAAAACGCACGAGCCAAGAATAACAATTACAGTCGGAACGGAAGTCTGACCAAGTCCGCGGGAAGCCGCAATAGTGCAATCCATAAATGCTGAAATGCAATAAGAGCAAGCCATTATCGAAAGCCGCTTCATTCCAAGTTCCACAATCGCAGAATCTGAAATAAAAATCGAAATAAAATTTCTTCCAAAGATAAAAAGCAAAATTCCCAAAATCAACGCAAAAGAGAACGAGCAAGAAAGACTTATAAAATAGCTTTTTAAAACTCTGGATTTTTTTCCGGCACCATAATTTTGTCCGATAAAAGTTGAACAAGCAACATAAAATGCGCTCATAACATTGTAGACGAGCGGATCTGAATTTGAAGCTGCGGAATTTGCAACAACCATGGAAGCGTCAAAAGAATTAACTCCAATCTGAATAAAAAGATTTGCAAATCCAAAAACCGCATTTTGCATTCCGGCAGGAATTCCAATTTTTAAAAGCCGAACAAGTTTTGATTTGTTGACTTTAAGCTTGGAAAAACGCAACGCAAGAGAATCATTTTTTCTGTGCAGTTTTACAAAAACAAGAAATGCTGAAACATAAAGGGCAACAACACTTGCGATTGCAACTCCGGCAATATCCATTTTAAAATGAATGACCAAAAGTAAATCCAGCACAACATTGAAAATTCCAGAAATAAAAAGAAAAAGCAAAGGCGACTTTGTATCACCTTCCGCGCTAAGAATTCCATTTCCGAAATTATAAAAAGCAAGAGCAGGAAGTCCAATCATGTAAATTCTAAAATACAAAACCGCGCCTTCAATAAGAACCGGCTTTGTGCTCATCAAATTCAAAATGGAACGGGAAAAAATTATTCCGGCAGCACCAACAACAAATCCTGCAACAAGGCAAACAACTGCGGAAGTATGAACAGTTTCGCAAATGTCCTTGTCATTTTTTGCGCCTATAAAAAAAGCAACAATTACGTTAACGCCAGAGCCGAATCCAATAAGAATTCCTGTGCACAAAAAAACAAGAATTACCGTAGAGCCAACCGAGCCAACAGAAGACGAACTTGCAAATCGTCCCAAAACTGCAATATCAGTCATGTTGAAAAAAGTCTGAAGAAGATTTGTAAAAATTAGAGGCAAACTGAAAATTAAAATATTTTTAAAAAGCGGACCTTCAGAAAAATCTTTTTTAACTGACATCTTTGTAACCCTTTCTGTAGAAATATATCACTTCTAATAAAAATGTAAAGGTCATAAAAATGCGCTATCCTCAAAAGCAAATGTTTGTGCTAATATAAAAATATGATTTTAAGCGCAGTATTTTCAAAGCCATCAAAAACTTGCCAGGAAATTTTTGGCAAGCCTTATATAAAAATCCGAATCTGGAAAAATCAGTCTCCTTCCGCAAAAAAGCAAAATGAATTTCAAGCTGAATTTTTTACAGAAAAGCAGGCATTTCAAAAAAGTTTCACTGCGGAACAAGCGCGGGAATTTATAGAAAAGCACGCAGGAACAGCTTTTAAAAATTGCATTGTAAAAACGGACACCGAAGAAATCACAACAATGGCAAACAAAAAAGGCGAAATAAAAGTTCTAAGAAAAGCAGTAAAAAATTTTTCAGCGGAACAAAAATTTTCAAATAATTTCAACCGAATAAAAAACTACATTCTGCAAGAAGAAAATCCTATTCCGTTTTTAGTTGAGCTTGGAGTTATGACAAAAGACGGAAAAGTTGTCGCGCAAAAATATGACAAGTTCCGGCAAATAAATAGATTCCTTGAATTTATAAACGACATAATTGAAAACATTGAAAAGCTAAACGGAACTTCTTACACGCAAGAAAGTCCGCTAAGAATTGTTGACTTCGGCTCAGGAAAATCTTATTTGACTTTTGCAGTTTATTATTTTTTAGCCGAGCTGAAAAAAATTCCAGTTTGCATAACAGGACTTGATTTAAAAGAAGACGTAATAAAAAACTGCGATTTGCTTGCAAAAAAACTTGGATGCAAAAATCTTGAATTCAAAGTAGGAAACATTGCGGATTATTCATCAGAAAAAAATCCGGACATCATAATCACACTTCACGCCTGCGACACAGCGACAGACTTCGCGCTCGACTATGCAATCAAGCATAATGCAAAAGCAATTCTTTCAGTTCCTTGCTGCCAGCACGAAATAAACATCCAGCTTGAAAAACAAAAAGTCAAATCAGAAAGTCCGTTTGCTTCAATTGAAAGATTTGGAATTTTACGTGAACGATTTGCCGCAATTGCAACCGACGCAATCCGCGCAGAGCTTCTTGAGCAATGCGGATATTCAGTTCAGCTTTTGGAATTCATCGACATGAGCCACACTCCAAAAAACATTTTAATCCGCGCTGTAAAAAAACAATCAGATAATTTTAAAAATCAGGAATCAAAAATCAGAATGAAAAGTTTACTTGATGAGCTTGGATGTTTTCAAACACTGGAAAAACTTTTGAGCAAAGAATCAGAGCTATAGAAAAAAAAAATCAACTATGTTAGACTTAGTTAATTTTTCAATAAAAGGAAGCAGATATTATGGAAGAGAAAGAAATACTTGAAAGAGCTGCAAAATATATTGCAGAAGAAAAAGACGATTCTTTCCGCAAGGAAGTTGAAGATTTAGTTGCAAAAAAAGACATGGCTGAACTAGAAGACCGTTTCTATCAGAGCCTTGAATTCGGAACAGGCGGACTTCGCGGCGTAATGGGCGGCGGAACAAACCGCATGAACACACTCAACATTTCAAAAGCAACTCAGGGTCTTGCAAACTATTTAATCAAGGCATTTCCAGAAGAAGCAAAAAACGGCACATTGAGCGCATGTGTAGCTTATGACAGCCGCCACAACCACGATAAATTTTCTGACATCACGGCAAGAGTTTTTGCAGCAAACGGAATCAAAGCGTATCTTTTCACTTCGCTTCGCCCTACTCCAGAACTTTCTTATGCAATCAGAATTCTTGGATGCAAAACTGGCGTTGTTGTAACTGCAAGCCACAATCCGCCTCAGTACAATGGCTACAAAGCTTACTGGGACGACGGCGCGCAGGTTGTTGAGCCGCATGACAAGGGAATCATCGAAGAAGTCAACGCAGTTAAAGAAGTAAAGCTTATCGAAAAAGACGAAGCTGTAAAGGCAGGAAAAATTGTTTTAATCGACAAGGAAATCGATGACAAATTCCAGGCAATGATAAAGTCAAATCTTTATCGCCCTGAGCTTATAAAAGAAAAAGCAAGCAGCGTAAAAGTTGTATACACTCCGCTCCACGGAACAGGTGCAATGCACGTTGAAAAAGTTCTCGGCGACCTTGGACTGAATGTAATCACAGTTCCAGAACAGCGCGAAGGAAACGGCGACTTCCCGACAGTAGAAAAGCCAAATCCAGAGGAAGCACCAGCGCTTAAAATGGCAGTTGAACTTGCAGAAAAAGAAAAGGCTGATGTTGTAATGGCAACTGACCCGGACGCAGACAGATTCGGAACTGCATTCCCAGACAAAAATGGAAAATACGTTCTTGTTTCAGGAAACCAGATGGGCGCACTTCTTGCAGACTATGTTCTTCTTTCAAAAAAAGAATTCAACAAGATGCTTGAAAAACCAGTTCTTATCCGCTCAATCGTAACTTCACCTTTCGTTGATTCAATTGCAAAAAAATACAACGTAGCTGTAAAAGAATGTCTTACAGGCTTCAAGTGGATTGCTTACGATGAAGGCCAGATGGAAAAAGACGGAAGCGGAAACTACGTATTCGGTCTTGAAGAAAGCTACGGTTATCTTGTAGAAACAGAAGTACGCGACAAAGACGGAATTTCAGCTGCCGCAATGTGCGCAGAAATGACTCTTTACTGGGCAAGCAAAGGAAAATCACTTCTTGAGCACTTGAACGATATGTACAAGGAATACGGACTTTTTGAAGACCGCGCAATCAGCAAATATTTCCCTGGAGTACAAGGTCCAAAAATCATGGGCGGAATCATGACAAAGCTCCGCACAGAAGGACTCACTTCTCTCGGCGGAAAGAAAGTTGTAAAAATCCGCGACATACAGCAGCAGGTTGCTTTTGATCCGGCAAATCCATCTGCAAAAGAAAATCTTCCTTGGCCAAAGAGCAATGTTCTTCAGTTCGTTCTTGAAGGCGGAACAATTGTAAGCGCACGCCCAAGCGGAACAGAACCAAAGATTAAGTTCTACATAAACAGTACAGTTCCAGTTTCTGCAAAAACAGACGAAGCTTTGGAAGAAGCAAAGAAAGCTGCCGACAAGCTCTGTTCAGATATTTCAGAAGAAATAAACGCAGTTCTTAACGCAGCAGGCTGAATCTAAAAAAAGCAACTGTATTTGGGGATGTCTAATAAGTTCAAAATGTCATTGTCGTACTTGATACTGCGATGTTTCTGAAAGAAACTCGGTTAACAATCTCTAAATGGCTGTAATATATACATTTAGATTTTCGGGTCAAGCCCGAAAATGACAGAAAAGATACTTTTGGAACATCCTCAAATATTATTTTCTCTAATTCAATTTATGGCATTTAAAATCTTCAACAGTTTTAAAAATCTCGCAAAAGAATTTTATTCAGGGAAAACTTTTGTAGCATTCGACACAGAAACCACAGGACTAAAAGCTGAAAAAGAATTCATAATAGAAATCGGCGCTGTAAAATTCAATTGTGATGGAACTATCGGTGAACCGTTTGATATTTTAATAAAGCCGCCAATAGAACTTCCGCAGTTCATAAAAGACCTTACACACATCACAGACGAAATGATTTCATGCTGCCCAAGCGCAAGGGAAGCCGTTCCGCAGTTTTTAAATTTTATCGGCGGAAAAGAAACAGTTCTTGTAGCGCACAACGCGCAGTTCGACTTAGGCTTTGTAAATTCAGAGCTAAAAAGATTCAGTCATCCAGAACTTCCAAACATCTGCATCGATACATTGAACGCCTCAAGATGGGCATATCCTGATTTCATAAAGGAACAGGAAAAAGGTCAGTACAAACTTCAAAGCCTTGCAAAACGATTCGGAATAGAAGCAAAAGCCGCACACCGCGCAAACGACGACGCAAGACTGTGCATGGAAATTTTCAAGCGAATAATAAACGACACAATGGACAGGCAGAAAAATTTTTCAATGGATAAAATCAAAAGAAATCCAGTTCAAATCGAATTGTTCTAAAACAAAAATACTAATTGATAAAAGAAACAATTTAATATAACATTGGCGAATGTCAGAAAATATCAAAGAAAACAAAATGGGCGTAATGCCTGTAACAAAACTTCTTTTAAATATGTCATTGCCGATTATGCTTTCAATGCTGGTAATGGCGTGCTACAACATTGTTGACAGCATTTTTGTTGCGCAGATAAATGAAAACGCGCTGACTGCAATATCGCTTGCATTTCCTGTTCAGACGCTGATGATTGCGGTTTCAATAGGAACAGCAGTTGGTGTAAATGCGCTTTTAGCAATGCGGCTTGGCCAGAAAGACAGCGATGCAGTAAACAAAATTGCCATGAACGGACTCTTTCTTTCAGTTTGCAGTTTTATTGCGTTTTTTATTCTCGGATTTCTTTTTACAAAGCCTTATTTAAAAACACAGACTAGCGATGAACAGATTATTCAATTCGGAAGTGAATATTTAAAAATAATAACAATGGCATCGTTCGCGCTTTTTGTTTCAACAATGTCGGACAGACTTTTGCAGGCAACAGGAAGAACTTTTTACACAATGATAACGCAGCTTACAGGCGCAATCACAAACATAATTCTTGACCCGCTTATGATTTTTGGAATCGGTCCTTTTCCTAAAATGGGAATGGCAGGCGCGGCTTGGGCAACAGTCATCGGGCAAATTTTTTCTGCATTAGTTTCGCTTTATTTCAATCTGAAAAAAAATCCTGACATACATTTTAAGCTAAAAGGATTCAAACCGAACTCTCTGATAATCGGTCAGATTTATAAAATCGGAATTCCTTCAATTCTTCTTCAGTCTATAAATTCTGTTACAACTTACGGAATGAATTTAATTCTTGGAACTTTTTCCGCAACAGCAATCGCAGTCTATGGAGTTTATTTTAAACTGAACAGCTTTATCTTTATGCCGGTATTCGGACTTACAACTGGAATGGTTCCAATTGTTTCATATAACTATGGGGCAGGAAATGCAGAGCGAATCAAAAAAACTGTAAAGGCAACAATTTTAATTGCAGTTTCAATTATGATATTCGGCATTATAATTTTTGAACTTTTTCCAGCAGAACTTTTAATGCTATTCAAGGCAAGCGAACACATGCTTGGAATTGGATGCACAGCAATGAGAATTATCGCACCAAGTTTTATCGGGGCGGCGATTGCAATTACACTTGGCTCAACTTTTCAGGCTTTAGGAAAATCGTTCTTAAGCATGACAGTTTCTTTTGTAAGACAGCTGGTTGTTTTGCTTCCTGTTGCATATTTTCTTTCGCGCATGGGGAAGCTTGCAGATGTTTGGTTCTGCTTTCTCATCGCTGAAATTTTTGCAATCAGCCTTTCCACATTTTTCATGCACAGAATAAAAAAGACAATGCTCGACAAACTCTAATTTCAAAAAGAGACCAGCAATTTAACATTAGCCTCTTGGAGCTTTCGCAGGATCAATAGGATTCGACTTTTGAAAAACCATCAGGCAAATCTGCGTTGTGCCCTTTATGCTGTCTGTTCCCGCTGTGCCCAAAGAATCGCCAAACACAACATAATCGCCTTTGCGGACTTTTATAGAGCCGAGTCCTGAATAAACGTAAATGTGTCCAGTTTTCGCCTGAACAAAAACAACTTGCCCGTAGCCTCTGTAATTTCCAACATACATGACAGTTCCGGCGCGGATTGCAGTTACGCTTTCATTTTTCTGCGCGCTAAGCTGAACGCCGCTGACTTTTCCGTTCATGTAAGTTACCGTCGGATTTTTTACAGGCCAAGTCAAACTTGAGTCGCCTTTTTTCTCTGAATATTTTCGCGGATCACTTGAAGGCAAGCTAGGAAGAGATGCCGAAGTGTCAACAATCGTAACAGGAATTTTAAGACGCTGTCCGGCTTTTAAAACTGTATCGGAATCAAGATTATTCAAAGCCTTAAGTTCCTCAACAGAAATTCCGTTTACTTTTGCAATTCTATAAAAAGTATCGCCTTTCTGAACTGTGTATGTGTCAAATTTTCTTTCAGTGCTAGGCGGATTTTTTGCAGGCGAAACTGAAGGCGAAGAATTTTTTTCAGTGTTTTTTTCTGGAATTGAAAGTTTCTGTCCAACTTTTAAAACATCATTTACAGTAAGATTATTTACAGCGCAAAGCTGATCCACTGAAATTCCATATTTGCGGCTGATTGAATAATAAGTTTCTCCTTTTTCGACTGTATGAGTTTCTGCAAAAGAAAAACAGACAGTCAAAAAAAGAATTGAAAGAAACAAAATATTTTTTCTATATTCAAATTTTTTAGTCATAATCATACCGTTAGTTTATCGGCTGATTTATGAAAAAAAATTACCTTAAAGTTTTAAAACAATTCAGGAAAAACATCGTTCATGCCGTACAATGCGCCGGGCTTTAGCTTTCCTTCTTTTAACATTGAAAAAAGATTTTCCAAAGCGTGAACTGCTCCGTTTGCAAATCCTTTGCGGCTTCTTGCTGTGTGCGTAATTTCAATTGTATCAGCCTCGCAGTCAAAGAAAACTTTATGAGTTCCCGGCACTGAACCGCATCTTGTAGAAGAAACATGAAGCTGATTCGGCAAAGGCTTTTCCTTGAACTCATTTGTTACAATTGAATTTTTTCTTTTGAATTCAGAAAGCAGATGATTTGCAATTTCAAGCGCAGTTCCAGAAGGACTGTCTGCTTTTTGATTATGATGCATTTCCCAAATCGCAGCGTCATACTCAGAAAATTTATTTGCAAGACGTGCGGCATCTTCTACAACTTTATAAAGAATGTTAACGCCAATAGAAAAATTCGCGCTTGTCATAATTGTTCCGCCGCATTTTGCAGCAAGAGAAGCAACTTCATCTTTTTTGTCATTCCAGCCTGTAGTTCCAACCACCATAGGAATTTTCAAAGGAAGAAGCGTCTTTATATTTTCAAGAACAGAAGACGGGTGAGTAAATTCAATTATTCCATCTGCGCCGCTAGACTCAACTGCATCTGCAAGAGCCTTGCTGTCTCCTGCGGAAATTTTCACTTTAGCATCTGGCGAAAAAACATCGATTGTAGACACAACAGAATGTCCAAACGACAATGCGGACTGCTCAAGCATATGCCCCATTTTTCCATATCCAACCAATGCAATTTTCATTATTAATCCTCCCAAAAATCAGGCAAAAAGAACTGAATGAATTGCTTCTACAGTTTTGTCCGCCTGCTCTGTATCTACAAGCATGCTTATGTTGACTTTGCTTGCTCCCTGGCTTATCATCTGAACATTTATTCCTTCTTTTGAAAGTCCGTCAAATGCCTTTGCAATAATCACACTGGATCTTGAAGCGTCGCAAATTATTGTAACAATCGCCTTTCCTGTTTTTACGTTGACATCAGCAACACGCTTTAAATCTTCGATAAGCCCTGTTAAATCTGTTTTTCCATCAACAGTCAAGCTGACAGAAACTTCGGAAGTCGCAATCACGTCAATACTGATATTCCATTTTAAAAACTGATTGAAAATGTGCGCAAGAAATCCAGCGGCTCCAAGCATACGGCTAGACTGAATGTCTATAAGCGTTACATTTTTTACTTTTGTAATTGCTGTAACAAGCGGACGAGTTCCTGTGTGTTCTTCAACAATAAGAGTGCCGCGGCTTTTTATATTGTAACTGTTTTTTACGCGGACAGGAGTTCCAGTTTTTCTGCAAGGAATCATGCTGCGCGGATGAAGAACCTGGCTTCCGAACATTGCAAGTTCCTGAGCTTCTTCATAAGTTACTTCGTCAACAGGACGAGCTTCTTTTACAATGCGCGGATCTGTTGTCATAATTCCGTCAACATCTTTCCAAGTTTGAATTTCTTTCGCTCCCATTGCCGCGCCAATCATTGTTGCGCTCAAATCACTTCCGCCGCGACCCAAAGTTGTTATGATTCCATTTTTATCTTTGGCAATGAAACCAGTTACTATAGGAATTTCATTTGAAGTTCCGTTTTTATATCCGTCAAGATGCTTCGGAATATTTTCCCAAACTTCATCCAAAAGCTCAGCCGCCATATAATTTGAATCGCTTACAAAACCAATGTCCCAGGAATCAAATGCCTTTGCTTCAGTTCCAAGAGAACAAAGATAAGCTGACATCATGCGTACCGACATACGTTCGCCAAAAGACACAAGATAATCTCTGGTGCGTTTTGTAAGTTCATGCAGCATGCTTATTCCAGTAAGAAGCGTTTTCAATTCACCAAGCAATTCTTTTATTTCTGGAACAGAAACGCCAAGTTGTTTTTCTGTTTCAATATGAAGCTTTTCAATTTTTTCAATGTCAACAGTTCCCTTAACTGCAAGGTCAGCAGCTTCAAGAAGATGATCTGTTGTGTCTCCCATTGCGCTTAAAACAACAACGGGACGCTCATCTTTATATGCCTGAATTATTTCGGCTACATGTTTAATGCGGTCAGCGTTTGCAACTGAGCTTCCGCCAAATTTCATTACAATCATAGCAACGATTATACTTAAGGATTAACTGAAAGTCTATCAGCTGAAAAAAGTTTTCGGCACTCAAGATAGAAACGTTTTTCGCTGGCTTCTCCCATGCTGAAACTTTTTCGAGGCAAAGGTCCGCGGCTAGAAATTGTTTCAAAGAACGAATCTTTTGCAATTGGAGGAAGAAGAATTGCAACTGCGTTTTTCTGCGCGCCAAGCCTAAAAACTTCTTCATTGCCATGAATGTAGTCAATTTCAATTTCTTTGTTGCAAGAAATAAATTCATCAAGCAACGGCTGAAGGCGGCTAACTGCAAGCTCTTGAATTTTTGTTTTTATTCTAAAATATTTTTGAGTTTCATTTTCTTTAAAAACAAAGCCAAAATCCGCCTTGGAATTTTTTACATTTTTTTCCAAAGAAGTTTCACTTATTTCTTCTACAAGTTCGCCGTTAAGTTTTTCATTTAAAAAAGAAATCAGCTTGGATGCATTGCAATTAAAAAGAACACGGTGAATCGGCTCAAAAGTCAAACCAGAATCATAAATGTTTACAATTTCAACAAGAGCATAGCGCGCATTTAAATCTGGCGAATCAGAATTTTTGCATTCATCCCATACAGCTTTTGCAGTCGCCAAAGAATGATTTCCGTCTCCAACAGCAAACAAAAAAGAATTTCCGTCGCTGTCAGAATTTTCTCTTTTTAATTTTTCAAGCGCAGAAGAAATTTTTTCAAAGGCTTCTTTTGATTTTACAGCCCAGCCTGAAACATGGCCGGCATTCATCATCAAGTCTTCGTCATAAACCGGCGGATTTTTTTTAGCTTCAATGCCAGCTTCTTCAACAAGGCAATGCGCAGGATCATTCACCAAAAGCATAATGTGCGGAAGCTCAAGCGGCGCATCTTTTCTGATTTCTTTTCGCACTGGAATTCTTTCTGGAATTGTAGCTTCCGTGGCGCGAATTAAACTTTTTGAAAACGGCTTCCATTCATAAGTTTCCAAATCAATCGCAACGACAAGACCGCGGCGAATTCTTCCGTAGCAAGTCTTTCGCTCAACATAAATAAATTCTTTTTCAGGCGAATCAAAAATATTTTCATTAAGATATTTTTTCATTGTCTGGCGGATTTTTTCTATTCGCTCTTTTTTATCTGGAGAAGAAAGAAAAATTTCCGGCAAAATCAAATTCAAAGTTGAAGGAGAATCGCCAGCAATTTCTTCTGCTTTTTTCCAATAATCAAAATCCTGCGTATACTGATCGCACGCCACAACACACCAAGTCTTTAAATCCTTTTTTCTAGGCAAAAGAATTTCCGGGATTTGTATTCCAAACTGCTCAAAATTTTCCATAAAAAAATTATATAGATATTTTTCAATTTTAGCCATAAGAGGAAACAAAAGATTTTACAAGCTAAAAATGAAAATTGAATTTTCTGCAAATTGAAATTATAATTAAGCAATGACAGGATTAGAATTTCAGCAAAGGCAGATTCAGTCTCAAATTCAAATAATGAGCCAAAAGCAAATTCAGGCTTTAAAACTTTTAGCCATGAACTCAAAAGATTTGACTGAAGAAATCTACAAAGCTGCGGAAGAAAATCCTGCACTTATCATAACAAAAGACAGAACAAACTGGGACGGAACAAAAATATCCTCAGCAACTGCAAGCGGCGAAGAAGCAAGCGAAAATTTCCAGGCGGCACTTGAAGCAAAGGCAGATGAACGTGAATCTTTACAGGAACATCTTTTGTCCCAGCTGAATGCAATGCGACTTGGCACAACTGAAAAAATTTTATGCGAAAAACTTATTTACAATCTTGACGCAAAAGGTTTTTATATTCTCGCGCCAATTTCACTTCTTGACAAAAAAGACAAATTGCAAACGCCGGGGCTTTTAGAAAAATGCATTGGAATTGTAAGACAACTGGAGCCTTGCGGAGTGTGCGTTACAAACACAGAGGAAAGTTTGCTTGTGCAGGCAGAGCAAAAAGAAAATGCGCCGCTCCTTGCAATTTTTATTTTAGACGGAAATTTAAAATTCCTTGATCCGCCTCGCCCTGAAAAAGTTCTCCAGAAAATTCAGGAATATTTTTTAGAACAGAAAAAACTTTTTGCAAATTCACAAAATGAAAAATATCTGAATTTAAATCCTACAATTCAAGATGTTGAAAACGCCATTAATTTTATACGGAAGCTAGATCCTTTTCCTGCGCGGAATTTCAGCACAAAAGAAATTCATTTTATTTCTCCAGATGTTTATGTAGAAAAAATTCAAGAAGGATTTCAAGAAAATCAAATTGAAAACCACATCATTTCAGCTGGAAAAAATTCTTGGAACGTGCGGCTTGCAAAAGACAACTTTCCGCAAATTTCCATTAACCCAGAATTTTTAAAGCTTGCAAAAAACAATGCAAAAAATTCTTCATCGATAAAAACTGAAATAAAAAAAGCAAAAGATTTTTTAGACACTTTGGAATTCAGGCAAAGCACGCTTTTAAAAGCTTGCATCGAAATTGTGCGGATTCAAACTGATTTTTTTCTGCACGGACAAGGCAACTTAGTTCCTTTAAGGCAGCAGGACATTGCGGACAAACTAAAAGTCCACGAAACAACAATTTCACGAATGGCAAACAGCAAATTTCTTCAATGCGAATGGGGACTTTTTGACATAAAATATTTTTTCACAAACGCCGCGAGCAAAAAAAATAAAAGCATAAGCCAAGACAAAGCAATGGCTGAACTAAAAAAAATCCTAAGCTCTTCCGCCGGAAAAAAAATGAGCGACCAAAAACTTTCAGAGGAACTGGAAAAATCTGGAATAAAAATTGCGCGCAGGACAGTTGCAAAATACAGAAACAAGCTCAGCATAGAATCTTCGTATAACAGGCAATAAAAAAGGCTGCCCTTTTTAGACAGCCCGAATTTTTTAAAGTTCAGATACAAAAATTATTTTTTACTTTTTCTCTTGAACCTTATCTTTTTCTTTCTTGATTTTTGTATCAAGAACATCCATCATTTTGTTGAGCGCAGCAGCAAAGTCAAAGTCATCGCCTGTAACATGGGCATTTCCGCCCCATCTAAAGTTAACAGTTGTATCAAAGTAAAATTTCTTGTCTTCCTTTACGTGCATAATCAAGTCAACGATAAGATTTTCAGCGTAGCTTATGCGTTCCAGTTTTTTGTTGATAAGAGCTGTCTGGTCTGAATCCAAAGTAAAGCCCTGTGCAGATATTGATTTTGTCATAGTTTTTCTCCTAATAAATATATTTAAATTCCGCAGCAAACTGCCGCCGCAATCTTTTTAGATTACACTAATATTATACTACGGAATATTCCAAAAAGCAAAGAAAAGTTTTATTTTGTAAGGGCAAGCTGCTCGGCGATGTTAAAGCAGCGGTCGCCTATTTTTTCTATCTGGCGCACTAAATCCATATACAAAAGTTCGGCTTTTACATCCGCTCCGTCTTCAAGGCGTTTGCGCGCTATTTTTTTTAAGGCTTTGCGTTCTGCATCAATTTGGGATTCAAGTTCATTTGCAAAATCAAGCTGTTCCTTTGAAAGAGCTTTGTTGATATTTTTGTAAATAAACTGAAGCAACTGCCGCGCAAGCTCAAGATAAGGAATCAGGCGGTCAAAATCTTCTTTTTTAAATACGTAGTGCTTTTCCGTTATGCGCTTTAGGTAAACTCCAATGCTCAAGCAGTCATCAGACATGGATTCAAGTTCGCCTGTAATCGAAATCATTACATTGATATTTTCCCGGAGCTTGTCATCAATATCAAGCTGGGCGCATTTTAAAAGATACTTTGTAAGCTGTTCCTGCATCTGGTCAAGGTAATCTTCTTCGCGCACAAGATTATCATAATGATCCACAGCAAAACGCCCGGACAAATCAGTAAGTCCGTACTGAAGCCTGTCAAACATCTGCACAGAAATATCAGCCATCCGCCTTACTTCCATTTGCGCTGAAACAACAGGAATTGTAGGAGCCTCATGCGCGGCGCGTTCAGGAAATTCAAACTTATATATAGAAGGAAGCGAAGCCTTGTCGTCTTTTATAAGAATATGCGTAAGTTTGCAAAGAGGATTAACAAACGGCATAAAGAAAAGCGAGCCGATTATGTTGAACATCGAATGAAGCATGGCTATGTGCATTGTAATATTTTCTGTAACAGCTCCCGGAACAATTAAATCCACAAACTGCGTAAAAGGCTTTATAAAAATCAAGGCGACAATCGCAGTAAACGAATTAAACAAAACATGAACAAGCATTGTGCGCTTTGCATTTGCATTTGCCCCAAACGAAGCCATAACAGAATCTATAGTCGAACCGACGTTGCTTCCGATTATAATCGCCGCGGAAAACTGCCAAGTAAGAATCTGGTTATATGCCATCGTAATTACAATCGCCGTCATAGCAGACGAAGAATGAATCATCGCAGTAACAATAATTCCGATTACAAAAGCAATAAGATAGCTAAAAACTCCTTTGTCTTGCAAGGCAGGAAGAAAATTCATTGAGCCTGAATTAAGCGAAATTGTGCTTGAAAGCCACTGCAACGCAATAAAAAGAATTCCGAATCCCATAATGGCCTGGCCAAGCCCCGGATTTCTGATTTTCTTTATAACTGTAAAAAGATAGCCAATGCCAAAAAGCGGAATTGCAAATGCTGAAATTTGAAAATTAAAGCCGAATATCGCAACAATCCAAGCCGTTATCGTTGTTCCGACATTCGCGCCCAAAATCACGGCAATCGATTTGCTTAGCTCGATAAGCCCGGCGTTTACAAAAGAAACAACCATGACAGTTGTAGCCCCGGAAGACTGAATTATCATAGTCAAAAAACAGCCTGTAAAAAATCCGGTAAATCGGTTTCCCGTCATAAGATGAAGAGCAGCCTGAAGTTTATCTCCCGCAGACTTCTGGATTCCATCGCTCATCATTTTCATTCCAAAAAGAAGAAAACAAAGACTGCCAAAAAACTGAAGGAATATAGACAATATGCTCGAAATGCTCATAAGCCGATTATACAGAAAAACACCACGAATTTAAAGCAAAAAGTTGAGGGCAAAACAGTAATTCCAAACTGAAAGGATTTTTCCTTTACAAAAAAAATCCCGCCAGAAGAAATTCCAGCAGAATCTGAAAAATTTGTTTCCCCATTAGTACTGAATTCTCATCACGCCGAACGATTTAAAGCGCGAATCACTGGCGGCATAATATCGGCAAGTAACACCGCTTATGCTGTCTTTTTCCGTGCTGCCAATAAAATAAATATTGCCGTTTTCCAATCGGTCAAAAAGCGCGATATGCGAAACATTGGAAGAATCAGCCTCGCCCATGAATATCAAGTCGCCCTGCCGCATTTGCTCCAGCGAAACATGGGACGAAGCACTTTCGCACATATAAGCCGCCGTCATATCCGAGACAAGCAGGAAATATTTTGTATCGACCATTGCGTACTTGTAGCACATCACGACAAGCCCGGAGCAGTCTATGGCAATCGCAGACCGCACAGGAGCTTGACCGCCCAGCTCGTAAACCGTATCAGAATCTTTGTACAGCTCGGCGAAACGGAACGCACGAGAAGCAATTTCCGCAGGACAGTCTATTTCATTAGTATCATCGGAATCATTGTTGAAATTGCAGGAAATAAACAGAATGGCAAAACAGAACAAAAAAGGAGCAAATAAAAATTTGCTTTTCACTTCTACCCCCCCTGTGTATAGTATTTCACGGGGCTGATAAAATTAAAATTTAGATGATTTATTATACCATGAAAAACAGAGATTGCAACAGCATAATAAATAATAAAGAAACAAAAAAATCCCGCCAGAAGAAATTCCAGCGGGATAAATTTACACCGAGTTTGCTGCAAAGCAAACTCACTCGACAAAACTAAGCTTTATTTAATCTTGCTTCCAAGTCGTGCCGCAACCTTACGGTTGCTTATCTAGTTTGCCTTTCGGCAAACTAGCATGGTTGTTATGCTTTGTTAAGACGTGATTCCAAGTCATCCAAACAAGCAGCCAATTCTTTTGGAAGGTGTTTGCCGAATTTTGGATAGTGGTTCTCGCGGATGTCTTTACATTCTTTGAGCCAGCCTTCCTTGTCAACTGCTGTGATTGCAGGAATCTGTGCTTTGTAAACGTCAGCAAGACCATCAAGGTTGAGAGCATCTTCTTTTGGCATAAATCCGATTGGTGTGTCAACGTAGTTGTCTTTTCCGTCGCAGCGGTCAAAAATCCATGCAAGAACGCGGCTGTTGTCGCCGTATCCTGGCCACATGAATCCACCTGGAAGATCCTTGTTGTTTTCGTCCTTGCGGAACCAGTTAACGTAGAAAATCTTAGGAAGTTTGTCTTCTTCGCCACGTTTAGCAGCTGCAGCACCAACATCGATCCAGTGCTGGAAGTAATCGCCCATGTTATATCCGCAGAATGGAAGAATTGCGAATGGGTCGCGGCGGATTTTTCCAACCTGACTAGCATCGATTGTAGAAGCGGCAGTGATTTCTGAACCTACGATAGATCCAAGGAATACACCGTGGTTCCAGTTGCGGCTCTGGTGTACGAGCGGAACAGTTGATGGACGGCGTCCACCGAACAAGATTGCGCTGATTGGTACGCCTTCTGGAGATTCCCAGTCAGAAGCGATACAAGGGCACTGTTTTGCAGGTGCTGTAAAGCGTGCGTTCGGATGAGCCATTTCTTCACCCTTAGGAGCTTTGTCTTTAGGGAATGCCGGGCGAGTGTTTCCTTTCCAGTCAACCAAATTGCCCTTTGCAGGATAACCGATTCCTTCCCACCAAACGTCTCCGTCTTCTGTAAGAGCACAGTTTGTGAAGATTGTGTTCTTTGAAGCAGCTTCAAGAGCGTTCTTGTTAGATTCAGCAGATGTTCCTGGAGCAACGCCAAAGAATCCTGCTTCTGGGTTGATAGCGTAAAGACGACCATCTTTTCCGAATTTCATCCATGCAATATCATCGCCGACTGTTTCAACTTTCCAGCCAGGGATTGTAGGAATAAGCATTGCAAGATTTGTTTTTCCACAAGCAGAAGGGAATGCGCCTGTAACGTATTTAACTTCGCCCTGTGGGTTTGTAAGCTTAAGGATAAGCATGTGTTCAGCAAGCCAGCCTTCTTCGCGTGCGATTACAGTTGCAATGCGGAGAGCGAAACATTTTTTTCCAAGAAGAGCGTTTCCACCGTATCCAGAACCATAAGACCAGATAAGGCGTTCTTCCGGGAACTGGCTGATGTATTTGTGTTCAACATCTGCGCAAGGCCAAACACCGTTGTCTTTTTCGCCGTTGTTGAGCGGTTTACCAACTGAGTGAAGACATGGAACAAAGTCTCCGTCTGTGCCGAAGTATTCCCATACTTTTTCGCCAGCGCGTGTCATGATGTCCATGTTGAGAACAACATATTCAGAGTCTGTAAGTTCAATTCCATATTTTGCGATTGGTGAGCCAAGAGGTCCCATGCAGAACGGAATTACATACATTGTGCGTCCGTGCATACATCCTGTGTAAAGACCTTTCATTGTAGCCTTGAGCTCTTTAGGATCAATCCAGTGGTTTGTAGGACCAGCATCTTCTTCCTTTACAGAAGAAATGAATGTGCGTGATTCAACACGTGCAACATCACTTGGAAGTGAGCGGAAAAGGAAGCTGTTAGGCTTTTTTGCGAGCGGAGTTGCAAGACCTGCATCAACGCATTTTTTCATAAGGCGGTCATATTCGGCTGTAGAACCATCGCAAACAACAACATTGTCCGGCTCACACATCTTAACACATTCTTCAATCCATGCCTTGATTTTGGCATGCTTGATGTCATTAACTGTCATTCGATTACTCCTATGCTTAGAGTCAGAATTGAAATAGCTTTAAGCCTTCTGATTCCATATAATATAAATATACTTTTTTTTCTGATGATTTTCAATAGACGAAGCTAAAAGAACTTCATATCAATCTTGCAAAATCTATAATTTTTTCTTATCAATTGAATTTTATAAAAAACATGATTTTAAAATAAAAAAAGGCAGCGTAAAACTGCCTTGAATCTTAAAATTACAACTTTGACCCTCGCGGGGTTCGAACTCGCTACCTACAGCTTAGGAGGCTGTCGCTCTATCCATAGTGAGCTAGGGGGTCATGGCATTCCAAAGGAAAGAAAACCAGTCCTTTGGAAAAACAAATTATTTGTCTTTTGCTCTTTCTACAAATGAACCGTCTCTCGTGTCGATTACGATTTTATCATCTGTGTTGCAGAACAAAGGAACTCTTACTTCCATTCCTGTATCAAGAGTTGCAGGCTTCAAAGATTTTCCAGAAGTGTCTCCTTTGATTCCTGGCTCGCAGTATGTGATTACGCGGACAACGTTAATAGGAAGTTTTACGCCAACTGGCTTTCCTTCGTAATATGTGATTGTTACATCGTAGTCATCATCTGGAGAAATGTATCCAGCGTTGTCTCCCAAATCTTCCTTTGAAAGCATAACATCTTCGTAAGTTTCCTGATCCATAAAGTGAAAGTCATCACCATCGATATAAGAAAGCTTTACATTTTTTTCTACAAGGTCAACATCGTCAAATTTTTCACCAGCGTCAAGACCCAAATCCTGAGTTCCGCCTGTAACAATATTTTTTACACGAAGCTTTACTGTAATTCCCTGACGTCCGGCTTTCTGACCAAGCATTTTCTGAACAATAAAAGGAGAGCCTTCAAACATAAAAGCTGTTCCAACTTTAATTTCGTTTGTTGATAACATAATAAACTTCCTTGATAATAAACTTGCTATTCGATTATATATGAACTGAAATAAAATTGCAACATTTCAAAACGCAGGCAAAATAAATTTGCTTTATCGCGGAATTTTTGTTTCAAGAAATTTCAAAAGATTTTCAGCAAGATTTCCGTTCTTTAAAATTTCATCGGAAAATTTTTTAAATTTTGGTTTTAAGTTTTCAGAATTTTTCAACAAGAAAAGAATTTCATTTTTCATTTCTGAATTTATTTTTTCAGGTTCGGACGGAAGTCTTTTTTCTTCAAGAATTTCCAAAGCTTCCGGACAGCAACTGGCTTCAAAATTCCGATTGTACAAAAAAGAAAATTTTTCAATCTGCGGAATTTTTATTCTTTGCAAAAACGCATTCAGTTTTACAATGTGAAATTCTTCTTTCTGCGGATAAATGTTCCATACAAACGGAATTCCCAAAAGACAGCAGCGGCTAAACGAATCTTCCCCGCGCACAAAAGAAAAATCCATAAGCGATAAAAAAGCGTCCCAAACTTCCTGCTGCATAAACGGAAGACAGACAA
Organism: Desulfovibrionaceae bacterium; assembly: GCA_963654755.1. Taxonomy (GTDB): domain Bacteria; phylum Spirochaetota; class Spirochaetia; order Treponematales; family Treponemataceae; genus Treponema_D. The sequence goes on along the minus strand of CAVKBG010000003.1, from coordinate 36,275 downwards.
AATCGACATTGAATTTTTCCAAGGAAATTTTTGCGGAATCTGCTCCAGCTCCGGGCGCAACAAAAACAAAAACTTTTTTTAAAACAGAAAATTCTTTTATTGCGGAAGCCAAAAAATCAAAATTCTTTGGATAAGAAAAAATCAAAATTTTAAATGAATCGGAAAAATCTTCGGAAAGAATTTTTTTATCAAGATTTTGTTTTACAAGATTCAAGGCAATTTTTTTTTCAGAAAGGCAACGCATGAAATTTTTGTCCAAAATCAAGCCGCCAGTTTTTTTTGTAAAGCCCGGCATGAAATTTATTTTTTTTATTTTTGCAGAACGTGTGCCACTTTTTAATAGATGAAAATCGTCAGCCCAAGATTCAGCCGTCAAATATTCAACGTTCACAATTTGAACATTAAAATTGAACTGCGGCGAAAATAAAATTTCTTCAAGCCATTCAGGGCGGCCGCATTGAAAACATTCCAAAATAAATTCCGGCGGATTTTTTGAAAATTCTTTTTTGCAAACTTCATTGTCGTTCCAGTCAAAAATTTTCCATCCGCAGAATTCCTGAAACGTTTTTGCTGAATCTATGCCTTTTGAAATTTTTGCAAACGAATCAAGGTTGCTTACAACAAGCCGAATTTCAAGATTTTTTTTCAGCTCGGAAAGCGCGCGGCATAAACGAAAAACAACTCCAATGTCGCCAAAATTATCAACGACTTTGCACAAAACTGTAATTTCCATAGAAAAGCATTTTATCAAATTTTTTTGATTTGCGGCATTTTTTTTATTTTTTTCATAATAAAGTTTTTGATTCTTGAATTTTTTATTTGGAGTAAACATGAGAATTTTTTGTTTTTCACCTTTTGGCTACGAAGGAAATCTTGTTACAGTTGAAGTCGATTTGCGCCGCGGAATTCCTGCCGTTGATATAGTCGGACTTGCGGACAATGCAGTAAAAGAATCGCGGGAAAGAATGAAAAGCGCAATTATAAATTCGGGGCTTTTGTTTCCGCCTGAACGAGTTCTTATAAGTCTTTCTCCTGCTGATTTGAAAAAAGAAGGAGCCGGCTTTGACCTTGCGATTGCTCTTGCAGTTTTGTCAGCAAAAAAAAATTTAGAAAATGAAAATTCTGCATTTCAAACAGAACCGATTCTTGTAATTGGCGAACTTGAACTGAACGGAAATATACGTCCGGTAAAAGCCATCCATGCAGCGGCGGCAACTGCTTATGCAAGCGGAATAAGATACTGCATTGTTCCTGCTGCGAATGCGGAAGAAGCAAGAGAAATCCGCACAATGAAAATTTTTGGCGCAGAAAATTTAACAGAAGCTTTCAATGCGTTAAAAAATCCAGAATCATTTTCTGATTATAAAACTTCGCACGTTGAAGAAAAAAATGGAAGCGCAATAAAAGATGCAGTTGAAATAAATGGAATTCTTTTTCCGCCGGAAGAATTTGAGTTTAAAGAAATTTGCGGACAGAAAGAACTTGTAAGAGGCTTGCAAATTGCAGCGGCTGGAAAACACAACTTGCTTGCGTTCGGACCTCCCGGCTGCGGAAAAACACTTTCATTGCAAAGATTTCCTGCGTTAGTTCCGTTGCTCACAAAAGAAGAAAGTCAAAGCGTAACCCGGATTTATTCGATTGCAGGAATTCTTCAGGCTGGAACAAGAATAATAAAAAAAGCTCCGTTCAGGCAGCCTCACCAGACATCTACAATAGAAGGAATGTGCGGCGGCGGAATCCATTGCAGTCCAGGAGAAATTTCACTTGCGCACAATGGAACTCTTTTTTTAGATGAAGCGGCGGAATTCAGAACATCAGTTCTTCAGATTTTAAGAGTTCCGCTTGAAACAGGAAGCATAACTTTAAGCAGAGCCGGACGCTCAACAATTTTCCCGTCAAACTTTCAGCTTTTAATGTCAATGAATCCGTGTCCCTGCGGAAATTACGGTTCAAAAGAAAAACTTTGCTTGTGCTCTGCCCGCTCAGTCGAACAATACTGGAAAAAAATTTCTGCGCCGCTTTTAGACAGAATCGACTTAAGCATTCAGGTTGAAAAAGTTTCAATTGAAAAATCAGATTCATCGCAAAGCATTTCAACATCAGAACTGCGAAAAGAAATTGCAGCGGCAATAAAAATTCAGCGCAAACGCGGAAAAAGAAATTCAAGGTTTTCGCCATCGGAAATAAAAGAATTTTGCAAAATGGATTCGGACGCAAAAAAAATTTTAGACGAAGCAACCGAAACTTATGAGTTTTCACCAAGGTCTGTTTCAAGCTGCATAAAAATTGCAAGGACAATTTCAGACATGAAAGAAGAAAATATAATTGGAAGAGAAGCAATGGAAGAAGCTGTGAAATTTAAAAAGCCGGCAGGCGCAATGAATCTTTTGACATAAAAAAAAGACCGAACTAAATTCGGTCTAAAAGATACCGGCTCAGAGACTTGAACTCTGACACGCTCGCGCGCAAAAGATTTTGAGTCTTTCGTGTCTACCATTCCACCAAGCCGGCAAGTGATAAATACTATATCAAAAAATAAAAATAAAATCAAGAGGAAGTTTCAGAAGTTGCTTGGCTTTTAAAATTTCCTTTCAAGTAGAAAAAAATGGAGGTTTTATTTTTGGAATCATTTTTGTATAATCATTTGTATGAATCTATAAAAAACATTTCATTTCAATTTGCATTGCAAAACTCATTATTTTTTCAGGAACCATCTATGGACTACACATTATTCGACAGAACACCAGAAGATATTTTAAAATCAGTTTTTGGCTATGAATCATTCAGACCGATGCAAAGAAAAATAATTCAAAATGTTTTGGACGGACGCGACACACTTGCAGTCATGCCAACTGGAGGCGGAAAATCTTTATGCTATGAAATTCCGGCTCTAATTCTTCCGGGAATTACAGTCGTTGTTTCGCCATTGATTGCTTTAATGCAGGATCAAGTAGCGCAACTTGAATCCTACGGAATTTCTGCCGTCTGTTTAAATTCATCTCTTGAAAGAAACTATTATCAAAAATGCTGCGAAAAAATTTTATCTGGAAAAATCAAGCTTCTTTATGTTTCGCCGGAAGGATTGAATTCTGGAAGAATGATAAGGCTGCTTCAAGAATCAAAAAACTCTGTTGACTGCATTGCAATTGACGAGGCGCACTGCATAAGCGAATGGGGACACGACTTTCGCCCGGACTACATGGAAATAACTCATATAAGAAATCAGTTTCCAAAATCAGTTTTTCTTGCGCTCACGGCAACTGCGACAAAGCAAGTTCAAACTGATATTATAAAAAATTTGCGGATGGAAAATCCTGAAATATTTATGGCAAGTTTTAACAGGCCGAATCTTTTTCTTCAAGTAATAAAAAAAGACAGGCCGATAGAACAAGTTCTAAACTTCATAGAAAATCATCCGAATCAGAGCGGAATAATTTATTGTTTTTCAAGGAAGCAAGTTGATTTGGTTGCGCAAGAGCTGCATTTAAATGGAATAAAAGCATTGAGTTATCACGCAGGACTTAACGATGCGCAACGGACAAAAAATCAGCAGGATTTTATTTCAGACAAAGCCGATATTATGGTTGCCACGGTTGCATTCGGAATGGGAATCAATAAACCTGACGTTCGCTTTGTAATTCATTTTGATATGCCAAAATCCATAGAGCAATATTATCAGGAAATCGGGCGAGCAGGACGAGACGGATTGAAAGCCGAAGCTTTGCTTTTATACAGCGCGGGAGACATTCACAAAATTAGATATTTTTTCAAAGACAATTTTGATTCCGCTAAATCAGAAAATCTTTTGCAAGGAATGATAAACTACTGCGAAAATTCTATTTGCAGACGGCAAGCTCTTTTGTCTTACTTTGGTGAAAGCTATTCGGATGCAAGACAAGATTGTGTTTCCTCAGAAAATTGCTGCGATATATGCGCATCAAAAAAAATAAATTACAATCAACCTCGTGCAATTCTTCATAAGAAAATTCAAAGTTTCCCAAAACCATCGAAAAAATCCACAGGAGAACTTTTTGTTTCTGACACTTTAGAAAACAATGAAAAAATTTTATCAGAAAAAATACGAAGCTGGAGAAAAAAGGCAGCAGAAGAATTGAATGTTCCGCCTTATGTTATTTTTGGAGATAAAACGCTTTTTGACATTGCAAAAAAGAAACCTTCAAACATAAAAGAACTTACAAACTGCTACGGAATAGGAGAAATAAAAGCTGAAAAATTTGGATACTTCATCTTGAAAATAGTAAAAGAAAATGCGCAGTAATTTTTAAGATTGCTCTAAAATCCGTTTTGCTTTTTTTGCATTTGCATTTTTCTTTTTTGCACCAAACTGATAGCCTTTAGGTTTTTCTGTTTCTTCTGGCAAAACTTCCTCTTCTGCATCTTTTGCAATTTCTTCAACAGCGGATTTTACGCTTGGGTATCTTCCTTTTGCCCAAATATCAAGACCAGTGCCCTGAGTCGCAACATCATCGCTTGCAATATATTCCGCGCAAATATCAGCGAATTCGGAACGGTCATATTTTGCAAATTCTTTTCCCAAAGCATAACGCAAATTTTTCTGAATGTCGCTTTTCAATGCCGAACGCGCAAGCTCTATAACTTCTTTTGTTCCTGCATGATTATATTCCAGCAATGCCGCAGAAACTTTTGCCTTTGTAGCATCGCCAATTTTTTTGTCTTTTAAAACACTGATTAAATAATCGTTTCCGTCAGAAGTATTTAAATCCGCAATCACAGAATAACATTTTTCCTTTACTTGCTTCTGCTCGTCTTTGTCCTTGCATCTGAAAATCAAAAAAGGAACAGCTTTGTCAATTCTGTTTTTTCCAACTGCGGAAACTGCTTCAAGCCGGACTTTATACTGAGAATCACGCAACGCCTGCGTAATTAAATCTGAAGATTTTTTGTCGTTGAAATATGAAATTCCTTTTATAACGTAAGTTCTAAGATTCGGATCATTTGACTCAAATAACTCCACAAGAATATCTTCTGATTCAGGCTTTTCCATTGCGCCAATCGCTTCCGCAGCATACATTCTGACAAAAGTATTTTCATTTTCGTCTTTTGCAATTTCTGAAATTTTTTGCCAAGTCTCAACAGCCTTGATTCTTCCAAGAACACGCATGAGAGCTTGTCGCTGGGAAACATTTAAATCATCACGGTCAAGATAATCAGCAAGAAAAAGAGCTTCTTCCTTTCCGCCTGTTTCGCCCAATGCAGAAAGCGCTCCCGTAAAATACGCATCTTCCTCTTTGTCAACCAAATCAACAAGTCCTGGATTCGCATCTTTTATGTCAGCTTCGGAAACATATTTAAAACATTTTTCAACAATTGAATTTTTTTCATCGTAAGGATCATTTATAATTTCGACCGCATAAGAAGCAAGGCAAGGATCTTTTAACTTTGTGAAGTAATCAAGAATTTTTTCTTTAACAGCAACGCTTTTTGTTTCCTGAAACAAATCATAAATTCCGTCAACAAAACGATTGTCCTGATTTTTTGTAAGTTCATCAATCAACTCTGTAATCTGACCTTCAAGTCCATATTTTAAAATGTCATTGCAATTTTTTTCATAATCCTTGGAACGGTCAATATAATTTTTTGAGCTGTCATGTTTTTTGGGACGGGCATCTGCCGGATAAATTTTTTCTCTTGTATATTTAAACTTTATATTTTCTGAAGGCTGGCTTCCAGAAATTGCGTCATAAGTTTCTGGTTCTGCCTCATCTTGAATTTCTGGAATAGTATTTTCAGACAAAGAAATATCTGGAATTTCTGTTTCAGAATTTTGGGAAGTTTCTTCTGAAATAATTTCATTTGACGCAGAAATTTCTGTTTGAGAATTTTCAGATTCAGATAAAATATTTTCAATAACTTCTGGCGCAGAAGATTCCTGAGACCAAGCAAAAATAAAAATCAATGAAACAGCAGCGAGCAAAAATTTTCTCTTCATTTTTTCTCCAGACAAATCATTTTAATTATCGGCATTAAAGTTCATTTGAATGAAAATTATCAAGGAAATTTTTTTTGTATTCTTCAAATTTGTCGTTTTCAATTGCAGAGCGAATTTCTAAAATCATATTGTGCAAAAAATAAAGATTGTGGTAGCTTGCCAGCATAGAAGAAAGAATTTCCTGCTCGCGGAAAATATGCCGCAAATACGCACGCGAATAAGTTTTACAGACTTTGCAATTGCATTCAGAATCAAGCGCAGAAAAATCACGTTCAAATCTTTTTTGCTTGATTGAAAGCATTCCTTTGTGATGAAAATAAAGTCCGTGCCGGGCAATGCGCGTAGGTTGAACACAATCAAACATATCAATTCCATTTGAAACTGCGTCAAGAATATATTCAGGAGTTCCAATTCCCATAACATAACGAGTCTTATTTTTTGAAAGAAACTGAACTGTGTATTTTAATTTTTCAACAAAAACTTCAGCAGGCTCGCCAACGCTCAATCCGCCAATCGCAAGTCCCGGAGTTCCAAGAGAATCCACAAATTCCGCGCTTTCTTTTCTAAGGTCATCAAAAAAATTTCCTTGGACAATCGGAAATAAAATTCCCTTGTAGCCATTTTCAGAATGAGGCTGCCATTCTTTTAGCGCGCGCACAGCCCAGTCAGAAGACAAACGGAAAGCACGTTCAGCCTCTCGCCTTTCAACGCCATATCCAGAACAAACATCAAGCTGCATTTGAATATCGCTGTTGAGTTTTACTTGAGTCTGAACAACATTTTCTGGAGTGAAAAAATGCTTGCTGCCATCAATCGTGCTTCTAAAGGCGACTCCTTCATTTTCAAGTTTCCGAAGATTTGAAAGAGACCACACTTGAAATCCGCCGGAATCCGTAAGAAAATTTTTGTTCCATTTTGTAAATCCGTGAAGTCCGCCAGCTTCAGAAACAATGTCAGCGCCGGGACGAAGGTAAAGATGGTAAGTGTTTGCAAGAATGATTTCAAAGCCGATTTCGTCCAAATCATCTTTTGTCAAAGCCTTTACAGTTCCTTTTGTTCCAACCGGCATAAAAACAGGCGTCTGGACATCTCCGTGCGCCAAATGAACAACGCCAGTCCGAGCGCAGGAATTTTTATCTTCATGGTGAATTTCAAAAAAATTTTTTATCATAATATTTTTCCTCATTTTTCAAATTTTTAAGTTTTAGCATATTTCAACAAAACACAGCTTATAATTATAAAAAGCACAACAGGACTCCAAGCTCCAAACAAAGGCGGAATAGCCTGAAATTTCGCCATAAGCATTGTAACCATTTGAAGAACATAAAACAGAACAACTGCCGTTATGCTCATTGCAAGGCTCACAAGCAAAACATTTTTACGAGTTTTTCCGCTAAGTCCAATCGCTAAAAAAACAACAATGAAAACAACAAAAGGAAACGAATATTTTTTATAATAAACAGATTTTTCTTCTGCGCTCGGAAGTCCGGCTTTTTCAAGATGCTCTATATATTCTCTGGCTTCTTTCGTATTTACCTGCTCAACAGAAATTGTATTGTTCCTAAAAGTTTCTGGAGGTTCCAAAAGACGCGTCTCCAATCTTTTTTCCAAATCACAAGCTAAAAAATTTCCGTCTTGAAATTTGTATTCCACTGCATTTTCAAGTTTCCAAGAATTATTTTTCCAAAAAGCTTTTTGCGCATAGATAATTGCATCGGGCTTTTTGTCTTCAGTTCTAAACAAAACATAAAGCTTGGAAAGAGATTCCGCCTTGTTGTTAAAAAAATCCGCCTTGTAAATTACATTTCCGCTTTCCGCCATAATCACAATCTTGCTGTTGTTCAAAGATTTTTCTTTCGACAAAACTGATTCCTGCAGCTGCGTTTTTTTTGAAAATGTCGGAACAACAATATTGTCCTCAAAAATAAAAAGTGCAAAACTCATTGCAACAGCAACAGCAAGCAGCGGAACTGAAAATTTAAAAAGTGAAATTCCAGATGCAAAAACCGCAAGCAATTCATTCCGCGCATAAAAATCACTGAGCATATAGGCAGTCGCAAAAAGCATCGCAATCGGAACAGCGTACCAGACCGCTTTTGGAACATAATAAATGAGAATCAAAGCGACATCATGCGATGAAACATTTTTTGAAATATAATTCCAAAGATTCATAAACAAATCCGTGAGGCAAAGAACAAGAACAAAAAACATAACTGCGCCAATAAAAACTGGAAAGAAACGCTTAAGCATATAAAAAACAAGTTTCATTTTTTCTTGAGCCTTACGTAAAGAATGATTCCTAAAATTCCTATTACAAAATTAGGAGTCCACATCATCCAAAATCCGTTGTAGCCTCCGCGGATTCCAAACATCTGACCAATTATTGTTGCTGACCAGTAAAGAACTGAAAGTATTATTCCGAATATAAGTCCAAGTGTTTGCCCGTCTTTTTTTCCGAAAATCAATGCAAGAGGAAATGCTAGCAAGGCGAAAAAAAACGATCCAAAAGGAACTGAAAATTTTTTATTGCATTCAAGTATAAAAGTATTCAATCTTTTTTTTGTTGAAGAATTTTCCTGCTTCATTTTTTTTATCCGCTTTATCAAATCCCACGATGTCATTTCACGAGGCGAAGTTCCGTTGCTAGAAGAAATAATAGAATCCTCAAAAATATTCAGCCTCAGTTTTTCAGCTGAAATAGATTCATAATTTTCTGTTTCAGATTTATCAAGACTCAAGACAATCGGACTGTTCATATCAAGCTGCATAATTACGCCCGGAGTTGAAGATTTTTTCACATCGGAATTTTCAGCCATTATAATCCGCTGAACGCCATCCTTTTCTGAATCAAACAAAACAATATCTGAAACATTATTTTTGTTTACATTTCCAATCACCAAAGTTGAATCGTTCATTCTTTTTATAGATTTTGACTCAAGCTCAATCGCAGGATTTGACACGATAATTTGTTTGAAAAGCCGGTTGTATTTTAAAGTTCCAATCGGAAGAAAATAGTCATTCATAATAAAACTAAAAACTGAAATCAAAAGTCCCATTGCCAAAACAGATTTTAAAATCAAACTGTAACGCTGACCGCTTGCCCTAAAAATCAAAATTTCATTGTCGGTAACAAGTCTGCCAAGGCACATCAAAAATCCGACAAGAGTTGCAAACGGCGCGGACTGGGAAATCACATTCGGCAAGCAATACAAAATCAGTTTTAAAACAGAATTCACAGGAACTCTTTTCTTTAAAATAGTTTCAGCAAGCAAAAGAATTTGATTTACAAAAAACACAACAAAGAAAAAAACAAAGCAAATTAAAAAGTAAAGCAAAAGTTCCTTTGCAATGTAGCGAACCAAAATATTTGATTTTACAGAATTCAGCTTGAAAATTTTCTTTGCAAAAAAAGCCTGAACTTTCACACAATTAAATTTTCTTCCAATTGAAAATCCAGCCGTGTAAATTTTTCTTTGAAACTCAAAATGTTTTAACTTCTTAAATTTCCGTTTAAAAAAAAGAAAAGAAAAAGCGAATTGCTTTCTTGCAAAAACAACTGCCGAGTCTATTTTATTGTAAACAAATTCAAAAATTTTTTTTGCCAACATCAATATTAGACACCAGTGCTTCCGAAGCCTCCAGCTCCACGCAAAGTTTCAGAAATAGAATTTACAGAAATAAAATTCGCTGTTGTAACTGAAGAAATCACAATCTGGGCAATTCTATCTCCGCTGTTCACGGTAAAATCTTCCTGCCCAAAATTAGCAAGAATAATTTTAAGTTCTCCGCGGTAATCACTGTCAATAGTTCCAGGCGAATTTAAAACAGTAACGCCATTTTTTAAAGCAAGCCCGCTTCTTGGACGAACCTGAATTTCATAGCCAGACGGAATTTCAAAACTCAAGCCTGTAGGAATCAAGGCACGCTCGCCTTTCTTAATAACAATCGGAGAATCCAGCAAAGCGCAAACATCAGCTCCAGCAGAACCTTCAGTTTTATAAGCTGGCACAACTGCATTTTTTTGCGCAACAATTTTCAAATCTATTTTTTCTGACATAATATTTCCTTTTTTTGTTTTGAAGAAAGCGCAGGTCCGTAAACAAGCGATGATTTTTTTTCTTCATTTAAAAGATTTTTTATAAAACTGATTATATCATTTTTTTCAGCTGAACGTATACTATTCAGAATTTCTTCAGTTTCGCAAAGCGGAAATCCCATCGAATAAAAATTCCAAAGCCGCTGCATCAAAAACGCAGTTCTGGTTTCCCCAAGAATTTCAGAGCCGCACAAACGCTCTTTTGAAATTTCAATTTCTTCATCTGAAATTTGATTTTCAACAAATCCTGAAATTTCTTCTGAAAGTTTTTTATAGACTTCCACAGCTTTTGTTTTTTCACAGACCGAATACGCACACCAAAGTCCTGCGTTTTCATAAGTCGTGTAAAAACTTCCAACTGAATAGCAAAGTCCGGATTTTTCACGAAGCGAAGAAAAAAGGCGGCTGCTCATAGTTTCTCCGGCGGCAGAATTAAAAATCAAAAGCGAAATGTAATCCTTAAACGAAAGATTTGAAGAAAGCGGATACAAAGAGAAAATTTGCGTCTGATTAAATTTAGCTTTTAAAATCCGATTCTCTGTGTTCCAGACAACTTTTTCTGAAAAATGAAGATGCTTAAAAAATTCCTGCGAAGGCCTATGCAGCGGAAGTTTCTGCAAAGTTTCAACAAGAATGTCTTCAAAAATTTTTCCGCAAACAATTACAACAAGCTCGCCTTCAACAAAATACTTTTCATACCAGTCAACCATCTGCTCATGCGTAATCGAATCAACGTCGTCGGAAGTTCCAGTTATCGCAAGGCTAAGTTTTTGATTCGGCCAGACACAAGACGCAACTTCATCCATTGCAGAATCGTCAGGATCATCCAAAACAGCAAGAATTTCACTTTGAACAACGCCGCGTTCTTTTTCCATTTCTTCAGGTTGAAAAGTGCAGTTCGAACTCAAATCGCAAAGAGTTTCCAAAGCCGTTTTGTAATTTTCCAAATTTTCAGAAGGAACAGTGCAGTAAACGCCTACATTTTCGCGCTCGGTAAAAGCATTGAAAATTCCGCCCATTCTGTCAAAGATAAGCGATATGTCCCGGTTTGATTTTGTTTTTGTTCCTTTAAAAATCATGTGCTCGGTAAAATGGCTGATTCCATGCTCACCTTCATTTTCAAAACGGCTTCCAACTGAAAAATAAAAGCCAAACGTTGTAACTTTTGAATTTGCAACTGGCTGAGTAATAAGCGTTATGTTATTTAAAAGATTTTGTTTTTTTGCGGGCATAAAACGATTTTAGCAAATTTCAAAAAGTTTTGCATCAGATTGAAATTTTTACAAAAGCAAAAAAAATCCGCCTGCAAATTTCACAGACGGATTCAAAGCAGGTTAAATAAATTTATTTGCTTTCAATTGCATCAATGTAGCTCAAATTCAAGCGGCCCATTTTGTCAACTTCAAGCAGTTTTACAGGAATAACCTGACCTTCCTTGAGAACATCGCTTACTTTTTCAACACGATTTCTTGAAAGTTTTGAAATGTGGCAAAGTCCTTCTTTTCCCGGAAGAATTTCTATAAACGCGCCAAAATCCATAATGCGCTTTACAGTTCCCTGATAAATTGTGCCAGGCTCTGGATCTTCGCAGATTCCCTTAATAGCGGCTTTTGCAGCGTCAGTTGAAACACCAGACTTGCCGTAAATTGTAACAGTTCCGTCATCTTCAGTATTGATTGTAACATTGTACTGCTGGCAAAGAGCTTTTACATTTTTTCCGCCCGGTCCAATCAAAGCGCCGATTTTATCAACTGCAATTTTCATTGTTTCAATTTTCGGAGCGTAAGGACTGATTGGCTGTGGCTTGCTGATGCATTTTTCCATTATATCAAGAATATGATTGCGTCCGCGTTTTGCCTGCTCAAGAGCGCGTCTCATAATATCCATGGAAACGCCGGCAATTTTTATGTCCATCTGGAATCCTGTAATTCCATCGCGAGTTCCGGCAACTTTAAAGTCCATGTCGCCAAGGTGATCTTCTTCTCCCAAAATATCAGAGAGAATTGCATATTTTTTGTACTGAGGTCCGTCAGTGATAAGTCCCATCGCAATTCCGGCAACCATTTTCTTCATCGGAACTCCAGCAGCGAGCAAAGACAAGCATCCGCCGCAAGTTGAAGCCTGAGAAGAAGAACCGTTAGATTCCATGATTTCAGAAACAACACGGATTGTATAAGGGAATTCGCTTCTTGAAGGAATCATCGGAGCCAAAGAACGGCGTGCAAGATTTCCGTGTCCAATTTCACGGCGGCCAGTTGTAAGTTTTCCAACTTCACCAACAGAATATGGAGGGAAATTATAATGAAGAATAAAGTTTTCGCTTCTGTCGCCTTCAATGTCATCGTAAACCTGCTCGTCCATTGCAGTTCCCAAAGTTGTTACAGCCAAAGACTGAGTTTCACCACGAGTAAACAAAGCTGAACCGTGAGGACGAGGAAGAACATTTACTTCACAAGTAATCGGGCGAATATCTTCTGTTCCGCGACCGTCAATGCGAAGACCTTTTTCAAGAATGCTTGAGCGAAGCAAATCATACTGAATGTCGTCAAACAAAGTGTTGAACAGTTTAGCCTGAATTTCATCTTCAAGCTGCTCTGAATATTTTTCCGCAATCTTAGCTTTTACAGCTTTTACCGCATTTCCACGCGCCATTTTTCCTTTCTGGAAACAAGCCTCCTGCATAAGAGGAATCGCTTCGGCTTTGATTGCATCTGCGTTTTCAAGTTTAACATCAAGAGGTGAAAGCGGAAGTTTTTCTTTTCCGGCAAGCTTTACAAGTTCTTCCTGAAGCAAGCACATATCGGTAATAAATCCCTGCGCTTTTTCCAAAGCTCCAAGCATAACTTCTTCTGAAACTTCGTTTGCGCCGCCTTCAACCATTGTAAATCCGTCTTTAGTTCCGGCAACAACAATTTCAAGCTGAATCTTTTCCATCTGCTCATAAGTCGGATTCAAAATGTACTCGCCATTCAAATATCCAACGCGAACGCCTGCAACAGGTCCGTGGAAAGGAATATCAGAAATAGAAACAGCCGCGCTCGAAGCAAGGACTGCAAGAATGTCTGGAGGATTTACGCCGTCAATAGAAACGCAAGTCGGAACAATCTGAATTTCACGGCCAAAAGATGTTTCAAAAAGAGGGCGCATCGGGCGGTCAATAAGACGGCTTACAAGGATTTCCTTGTCCTTTGGGCGGCCTTCACGCTTTACAAATCCGCCCGGAATTTTTCCAGCGGCATAAAATTTTTCGTTGTACTCAACTGTTACAGGAACAAAATCAAGTCCTTCTTTTGCTTCACTTGAAGCGCAGACAGTCGCAATTACAGCAGTTCCGCCAATCTGCGCATAAACACAGCCGTTTGCCTGCTTTCCAATTTTTCCAGTTTCAAGAATAAGTTCCTGATCGCCAATTTTTCTGGTTACTCTTTGTATCATAAAAGTTTCCTAAATATGCTTTTTATGAACTTCTGATTATCCACAGATTACATCGATTCCCACTTCATAGAAATCCATATAATCGGTGGACTGATTCTTATCAGAATATTCAAAGGGAAATTCATTTGAATCCACCTTAAAAAAACAACGGCAGTAAATCCATTTTTGAATTCATCTGCCGTCATCATCCAATTTTTTCTGCCAAATTACTTGCGGATTCCAAGCTCTTTTATAAGAGAGCGGTAGCCTTCAAGATTTGTGCGTTTAAGATATTTCAAAAGCTTGCGGCGAGCACCAACAACTTTTAAAAGACCACGCTGCGCGCAAGTGTCTTTTGGGAAAGTTTTGCAGTGAGCTGTAAGCTCTTTAATGCGCTCTGTCATCAAAGCAATCTGAACATTTGAGTTTCCAGTGTCGCTTGCGTTTGCTCCAAATTTTGAAACGATTGACGCTGTTGTTTCTTTTGTAAGTGCCATTTCTTACTCCTGATAAAAATTTATTTTCAGTCCTTCGATTTTTACAGGGAACAAAAGTGGCGCTTTGTATTCCAAGCAAAATCACAACGGAATGAACTGCTTTACATTTTACTGATATAGAAAGAAAAGTCAATGTTAAGCCGCGCGGCAAACTTCTCTGCGAATCAGCAAAATTTTATCTCGACTGTTTTTTCTGCAACTCCAGTTGTTGGAAGCGCAATCCTAAGATTTTCGTTTTCAATCTCAAGAGTTGTATGAAAAACATTTCCATCAGAATTTAGCGCGGCAACTTTGTAAATTCCATTCTTTGGCAAAACCTGATTTTTTTCATTGCGGAATTCAAAAACTGAATTTTCATTTCCGGCTGATTTTTCTTTCAACGAAATTCCGCGGACATCCAAAGCGAACGGACGCAAAAGCATTTTCTGCGCGCATATAAAATTTCCTGCAAGAATTTCTTTTTTTATGCGGCTTGAGCTGATTTTTTCATCTTCAAAAAAAACGTAATCTTGTTTGCAAAGCTCGAAGTTTTTTTCCTGCGAAATTTTTTCAAGTTCTTCCATATTAAGCAAGCCTTTGTAGCCACATTTAAAATCGCTTCCTTCAACAAGAAATTTCATTCCGCAAACTGAAATCAAAGTTTTAATAAAATCAGCGCCTTCAATTTTTGAAAAATCCTGAGTAAAGTCAATCACAACCGCAAAGTCAAGTCCAAGCTCCTTGAAAAATTCCAAACGCTGCTCAAGAGTAAAAATTGAACCAGTTCCGTCATTTTTTATCTGCGAAGAAAAAGTTATAATTCCCGAAACGAAATTTTTTTGAGTAACGGCAGTTTTTATAAGCGCAACATGGCCTGCGTGGACAGCTTCAAAACTTCCGACCGTGAGAGCGCAGCCTTTTGATTTCCATTCAATCGGAAAATTCAAACTGCAAAATTCATTCCAAGAAAAAACTTTGAATTCTTTTTTTTCAGGCGGAACAACAAAACCGTAAGAAAGTTTTGCATCTTTGTTTTTGCAGATTATTCCAGCGAAATTTCCAGACGAATAAAAAACAGCAATTTCGTTTTCAACATTTCCGCAGCTTGCAATGTCAAACATTTTTTGAGAAAGCGGACGGCCATTCAAATATGACTTTTCAAATTCAGGCTTTAAAATATCGCAGCTAAAACCGCAAAGAGACGCCATTTTCTGAGAAAAAAGCAAAAAGTGATTTCTAATATCTTGAATTTTTTCATCTGAATCTTCACGGCGTTTTTTTATTTTTTGTTCAAACGGAAGATGGATTTTTTCTTTTTCCTTTTGAAAATAAAGCGCATTTTGAATTCCATTTTCTATTGAAAATTCTTTTAGCTCGCCAAAGCACGCCGCATCTTTTAATTCAAACGGCCCGACTTTAGTCCGCCTCAAAGCGCATAAATGGGCGCAAGTTCCAAGGCTGGCGGCAATATCTCTGGCAAGCGCACGGATGTAAGTTCCTTTTGAGCAGACAATTTCAAGCAGCGCATAGGAGCAAGCGTCATTTTCTGAAGGCTCTTTAAAATCAAGAAGCTCATTTTTGTAAATAAAAACCTGCCTGCTTTCAAGCCGAATTTCATTTCCGCCGCGGACAAGATCACTCGCGCGTTTTCCGTCAACATGAAGCGCAGAGTAAACAGGCGGCACTTGAAGAACTGCTCCAGTAAATTTTTTCAGCGCAGTTTCAACTTGCTCTTTGGAAGCCGCCACGCCAGTTTTTACAACATCGCCGGTCGGATCAAGAGTGTCTGTTTCTTTTCCGAAGCAGACAACCGCCTGATAAGTTTTTGTAAATGAAGTTATATGAGGAACAAGATGCGTAAGATTTCCAGACAAAACAACAAGCAAGCCTTCAGCAAAAGAATCCAAAGTTCCCGTATGCCCGACTTTTTCAGTTTTCAAGGCATGCTTTATGCTCCAAAGAGAAGAAAAACTTGTAATTCCCGGAGTCTTTGCATAAAGCATAATCCCGGAAACTTTATTCTTGGTCTTCTCTGGCATTTTGCTCATTCTGGCTGATTTCAATTTGCCTAGATTCATTTTCCAGCGCATTAAGTTTTTGAACCATTTTATAGCCTTCTTTCATGCTAAAATCTGCTACAAAAGTAAGTTTTGGAAATCTATAGATTGAAACTTTTTTTGCGATTGTAGACTGAATAAATCCAGCCGCGCTTTGCAATCCTTTTACGCCGCGTTCAACAGAAGCGTCATCCAAAAAAGACGAAACATAGACTTTCGCGCATGACAAATCTTTTACAACTTCCACACGATTAATTGTAAGAAATTCATTCACACGCGGATCTTTTACTTCGTGGCGCATTATGAGAGTTGCAATTTCTTCCCTAAGCTGGTTGCCCAGCCTGTCCATTCTATACTGTCCCATTGCAAATCCTTTTATTCAGCGGAAACTTCGGCAGCGGCATTTTTCTTTTCAGCTTCTGCCTGCTCATCTGCCAAAGTTTTTCCGAGCTTGCGTTTAACTTCGATTGTTTCAAAAGCCTCAAGCTGATCTCCAATCTGAAGATCCTGCCAGTTTTCAATTCCGATACCGCATTCAAATCCGTCTTTAACTTCTTTTGCATCGTCCTTGAATCTTTTGAGAGAAGCAATTTTTCCAGTGTAAATAACAACGCCGTCGCGGATAACATTCACGCTGCAAGTTTTTTTGATAACGCCATCTGTAACGTAGCATCCGGCAATAACGCCAATCTTTGGAACTTTGAATGTGTTGCGAACTTCCGCAGTTCCGGTTGTTTCGTCTTTTGTGTCAGGCTGAAGCATTCCTTCCATGGCCTGCTGAATTTCTTCAACGCACTTGTAGATAATGTTATACTTGCGGATTTCAACTTTTTCCTGCTCAGCCAAAGATTTTGCCTTTGGAGTCGGGCGGACATTGAATCCGATAATAATCGCATTTTCGTCAGCGGCAGCCAAAGTAACATCGCTTTCGTTGATTGCACCCGCGCTCGAATGGATAACAACAAGCCTAAGTTCCTTTGTGCTGAGTTTTTCAAGAGAAGTTTTAAGAGCTTCCGCAGAACCTTGCAAATCAGCCTTGATGATAACCTTGAACTCTTTGACTTCGCTTGCTTCAATTGTTGAATACAAATTGTCGAGCGTAACTTTTTTAACGGCCTTTGCATCTTCAAAGCGTTTAAGTTCCTGACGTTTTGCGGCAAATGCGCGCGCATCTTTTTCAGTTTCCGTAACCTGAATAGGATCTCCGGCATTCGGCATAGCTTCAAGTCCAAGAACTTCTACCGGCATCGAAGGAGTCGCTTCTTGAATTTTCTGTCCGCGGTCATTGAAAATTGCACGAACGCGTCCTGAATAAATTCCTGCAACCAAAGGATCACCAATGTGCAAAGTTCCACGCTGAACAACAACAGAAGCAACAACACCGCGGCCTTGGTCAGTGCGGCTTTCAATAACTTTTCCTTCAGCGCGGCAATCATACTGCGCCTTAAGCTCAAGAACTTCAGCCTGAATAAGAATCGCATCCAGCAAGTCATCAATTCCCTGATGCTTCAACGCTGAAATATTTACATATTGAGTATCGCCGCCCCAAGCTTCAGGAGTAAGCCCAAGCTCGGAAAGCTGCGTCATAACTTTTTCAGGATTTGCATCCGGCTTATCAATTTTGTTGACCGCAACGATAATTGGAACCTTCGCATCTTTTGCGTGGTTTATAGCTTCCATTGTCTGAGGCATAACGCCATCGTCCGCCGCAACAACAAGAACAACAATATCCGTAATCTGTGCACCACGGGCGCGCATCATTGTAAACGCTTCGTGTCCCGGAGTATCAAGGAAAGTAATTACGCCCTTCGGAGTTGAAACTTGGTAAGCACCGATTTTCTGCGTGATTCCGCCGGCTTCTCCAGCAGCAACATCAGCATTGCGGATTGCATCAAGAGTTTTTGTCTTTCCGTGGTCAACGTGTCCCATGACTGTAACAATCGGAGGACGAGTGCGCTCGCCTTCAGAGCTTCCCTTGTCGCTTTCAATAACAGTTTCATCGTAAAGGCTTACAAGGTGAACCTGACAGTTATATTCAGAAGCAAGAATTGTCGCCGTGTCAGAATCAATGGACTGGTTGATTGTAACCATCATTCCCATTGACATGAGCTTGCCGATAATTTCGCTTGCCTTAAGATTCATTTTGCGGGCAAGATCCGAAACGGAAATTGTTTCCATGATTTCAATTTTCTCTGGAACAACGCTTGCCGGAGTTGAATCATGCTTTTTGTTCTGATAAAGTTCTTCCTCGTCAAAGAAATCTTCTTTATCTTTTCTATTATAAACTTGTTTTTTACCTTTGAACTGCTTTTTAGCCGGCGCTTTGTTTCCCGCAATAGCTGAAGGATCTGCAAATCCGCCTGGACGAGGTCCGCCAAATCCCGGACGACCTGCTCCGCCAGCAAATCCTCCCGGTCCGCGATTAAAGCCGCCTGGACCACGGTTAAATCCGCCCGGCTGTCCGTTGTTTCTGTTAAATCCGCCTGGTCCGCGATTGAAGCCGCCGCCAGTTCCATTTCTATTGAAGCCGCCCGGTCCACGGTTAAATCCGCCCGGCTGTCCGTTGTTTCTGTTAAATCCACCATTTGGATTTCCACGGAAAGAACCATTGCGGTTTCCAAAATTTGATCCCTGAGGATTGCCGCGGTTAAAATTATTTTGTCTTTCGCGGTTCTGGTAGCTTTCTCTAGCCTGACTTCCAGTGAATCCGCCGTCTCTGCGACCGTTTCCATTATTTGAATAACGGTTTCTTCCGCCGCTCAAATTTCCAGCTTTAACATTCGGACGGACATTAGGAAATTCCAAAGTCTGAATTTGCGGTTTTGCAGGCTGGGCAACAGGAGCAACTGGCTTTTTTTCTTCCGCCGCAACAGTTTTTTCCTGAGAAACAGGAACTTCAGTTTTTGCATCCTCAGTTTTAACAGATGAATCAGGAGTCTTTTTAGACACTACGTGAATTCTTTTTTTCTGTTCTTGTTTTGCCGCCTCTGCAGAAGGAGATTTTCTTTTTATAACAATCTTCCGCTTTGGGCTGGCTTCCCCTGCAGGATGAGAGTCCTGTACATGCTTATTTAAAACTACGCCTGTCTTTTTCTCTGATTCATCTGCCATACTGTATCCTATTACCTCTTACTCTTCTTCAAATGAGAATTCAACACCGCATTTCGGACATCTTGTCATATCCGGTGTAATTTTTTCGCCGCACTCAGGACAGAAATATTCTTCTTCTGAATCTTCCTCTGCTGAATCTGCTGTCTGCTGCGGTTCTTCCTCATCTTCAAACTCAACGTTTTCATTTATAATTGAATAAACTTCATCAAGCTGCTCTTTTGTTACGCCGTCAAGTCCATTCAATGCTCCGCTTTCATAAGACGAAACGAAAACTTCTATATCATCATAGCCGGCTTCCTTAAGAATTTCCGCAACACGCTGGTCAACGCCCGGAAGCTGTGCAACTGTAAGAATTTCCTCGTAAGATTCATTTTCTGAACCGCCAAAGAGTTCTTCCGCCGCCCTTCTTGTGTCATTTTCAACAAGGTCTTCGTCTGTAACCATAGCTTCGGTTTTTACATCGATTGACCAGTTGCAAAGACGGTTTGCAAGACGGACATTCAAGCCCTGTTTTCCAATCGCAATAGAGAAATTCTCATCGGAAACAACCGCAAGCGCCTCTCTTTTTTCAGCATCTTTAATCACAACATGCTTTACTTCAGCAGGCGAAAGCGCATTTTTTATAAATACATGAGGATCTTCGTCGTAGCGCAAAACATCAATTTTTTCGCCTTCAAGCTCGCGGATTACATTCTGAATGCGAACACCTTTCAAGCCAACACAAGCGCCAACTGGATCTACATCGATTTTGTTTGAAGCCACGGCAATTTTTGTTCTGTAGCCAGGCTCGCGCGAAATGCTTTTTACAACAATCGTATTATCCTGAATTTCCGGAACTTCAAGCTCAAGAATGCTCCTTACAAAATTTTCATCTGTACGGCTAAGCACAACCTGAATTCCAGAAGGAACTTTTTTTACATCTTTTACCAAAGCCCGGATTCTGTCGTTCTTTTCATAAACTTCACGCGGACTCTGATATTTTACAGGAAGCACGCCTTCAACTTTTCCAAGCTCAACATAAATGTTTCCTTTATGCTCGCGCTGATAATATCCAATTATAATCTGACCGATTTTTTCCTTGTATTCATCAAGAAGCTTTTTGCTTGAATTTTCATTCAAATCCTTGTGAGCTTCCTGCTTTCCAACGGAAACTGCGCCGCGCTCAAAATCGCGCTTTGGATCAAGCGGAATATCAAGAGTGTCATGAATCACAGCTTCTGGAGCAAGCTTCTGCGCTTCTTCAAGCTCAATTTCAATAACAGGATCATAAACTCCGTCAACAACAGTTTTGCGCGCATAGACATTCACATCCGACATATCATCTGCAAATTTTACAATGCAGTTGTCGTAGCCTTTTCCGAATGATTTTTGATACGCCGCAAGAATCATTCTTTCTATAGTCTGCCTGATTGAAGATTCATCAATTCCTTTTTCTGCAGAAAGCGCACGGATTGCATCTGCCATTTCTGACATAACAAGCCCCCTTATAAATGTAAAAATTTTGCTTTAGCAATATCAGCATAGGCAACAGACTTTTCGCCGCCGCCTTCTATTTCCAATGTAACTTGATTTTTATCTGAAGATTTTATTTTTCCGCAAACCCAGTCGTTTACGTTTTTATCCCAGACGCGGACTTCTCTTCCTGTAAAAATCTCAAATTCAGCCGCATTTTTTAAAGTGCGTTCAATTCCCGGCGAACACATTTCCATAGAAATATCGTCTTCATTTTTTCCGAGGATTTTAACCATTTGTGAAAACAACGCGCGATGTGCTTTTGCGCAATCTGAAACACCGATGTCTTTTTTGGAATCCGCCGAAGCTATGACAGCAGAAACATTAACTTTGCCATTCTGCGGAACAACATGAAGCTCCACCAGCTTAAAACCTTCCGCAGACATCACAGCGGAACATTCATTAAAATACGGAATATTCTCGAAAGAACTATACTCCAAGTCAAACCTCTAAAAAACACGCTTAACGAAAAGCATTTCAGACTAAAAAAAAAGAGCCTTTGTTGCGGCTCAATTTTCAAGGATAATCAAAATGTAGATTAATATTATCATACAGAAACAACATTGTCAATAAACAAAAGCGCATTCTGAAAAAACTTTCCAAATAAATTCTTTTCTATTTGAAGGCAAATGTGCTAGAATAATCCGATGAATGAAATTGAAATCAAAGCCCACGTTTACAAAAAAGATGAGCTTATAAAAAAACTAAATTCTTTCGCTGAATTCAAGCAGGAAGTTTTGCGGGACGACACTTACTACGAAAGCCCGCTGAATCCAAAAATCAAAATTAGAATCAGAAAAGAAAAATGCGCAAAAGAAACCCGCTTCATTCTCACTTACAAGCGGAAAGAAATGAAAAGCGCATCCGAAAATTCCAGCACAGAATTAAACGAAGAACTTGAAACTGAACTTTTATCTTCTGCGCCTTTGGAACAATTTTTTTGCGACGCGGGATTAAAAGTTGCGCTAAAAAAACACAAGGAAGTAATGGACTGGGAACTGGAACTTCCTGCTTCAATTGAAAACATTCAGCTTAAGGCAACTCTTGAACTTTGCAACGTTCCGCCGCTCGGTGATTTTCTTGAAATAGAAATCCTTTCACCGTCAAAAAAAGATGAAGATGTAAAAAAAGTTCAGCAAATTTTATTTGAGCTTCTTGAAAAATGCGGAATCGAAAAATCCTGCATAGAAGAAAAATATTATTCAGAACTTCTTTCGCAAATTGAAAAAAATAATTAAATTATAAAGAGAACATTACAGGAGAATTTATGTTTGAACGAATCAATTACAAAAATCAGGCACGCGAACAGCTAAAAGGAAAAATGAAAACTCCAATAATTGCTTTTGCCGTAACGGTGGCAATAACTGCAATGGCGGCAGGAATTCCACAGGAAAAACTAGACGGAACAGCAGGGCTTATTTCATTTTTGCTAATCAGCTTTATAAACAGCGTTTCCTTTTTTGCATTTCTAAGAATTTTCATTCAGATTCACAACACAAAAGCCAAGGCTGAATTTTCAGATTTTATAAACAGTTTTTCGCATTTTGTAAAAGCATTCCTCGGATTTCTTTGGTTTTATTTATGGGTCGGACTTTGGAGCTTGCTTTTCTTTTTCCCGGGAATTGTAAAAGCATTTTCGTATTCGCAGATGTTTTTTGTTCTGGCGGAAAATCCAAAAATTTCAGTTTCAAAGGCCATGAACATAAGCAAAGTTCTTACGCGGAATCACAAGGGAGATTTGTTTATTATGTCGCTGAGTTTTTTGGGCTGGGAATTTCTTTCGATGCTTACACTTTTCATTCTTCAGATTTGGCTCAAGCCTTACGAAGCAATGTCATTTACAAACGCATATTACGCGCTCAAAGAAGAAGCATTCAGGACAGGCTCTCTTACTCCGGCGGATTTTGAAGCGTAACTAAAAGTTATTTTTTATTGGAGAAAAAAATGAAAATAAAATTTTCAACAGAGAATTATTCAAAAAAAGGACTTGCAGTTTTTGCCTGCACAATTATTCTTGCGGCCGCAATTTTTATTTTTAACACAGCAAGTTCCGTTTTGAACAAAAATACAAAAAGCACAATTTCCGCAGTTTCAAATCCTGAAGCAAAAATAAAAGACAAGCTGCTTGGAAAAAAAGAAAATAAATTTCCGAAAAACGAATACATCGCAAAGCTTTTTATAAAAGGCGTAATTTCAGAAGCGAACGATTCGTACAATCAAGAATGGATTTTGTCAACAATAAAAGACTTGCAGGAAGATGAAAACAATCGCGGAATCGTCCTTGTAATAAATTCCCCGGGCGGCGGAGTTTATCAGGCTGATGAAGTTTTTCTTGCGCTTGAAAAATACAAAAAGGAAACCGAACGTCCGGTTTATGCGTACTTCACTTCTCTTGCGGCAAGCGGCGGATATTACGTTGGCTGTGCTGCTGACTACATAATGGCGAACAGAAATTCTCTCACAGGAAGCATCGGCGTTATCGCAGGCCAGTTCACGGATTTAACCGGGCTAATGGAAAAATGGGGAATCAAGTCAACGACAATCCACGCAGGACGCAACAAGCTCATGGGAAATTTCAACGAGCCAATGACGCAAGAGCAGCGGAACATAATGCAGTCAATCGCAGATGAATGCTACGAGCAGTTCACGGACATTGTCGCAGAAAGCCGCGGACTTTCAAAAGAAGAAGTTTATAAACTTGCAGACGGAAGAATCTACACAGCATCACAGGCAAAAGAAGCGTCCCTCATAAATTCAATAGGAACTTTGGACGAGCTTATTGAAACAATGCAGCGAAAAGAATTCGACTTTGCTGAATACGAAACTGCGGAGTTTTCATACAAAAAAGAAGACAGCATTTACAGCCTGATTATGGGAAGCGCAAAGGAATTCAAAAAAGCATCTTTAGGAATTCCCGATGCTGTAATGGAAGTTTTGGAACCGCAGATTGAATTTCCGGCATATTATTACAAGTAATCTTCTTCTGAAATAACAATTCCAATTTGCTTTAACGTAAAGCCTTTCTGAACAAGAGAGGCTTTTATTTTGTCCAAGTCTTTTTTGAACAACAGGCATTTTTTATATGCACGCCGGCAAATTTCAAGCTCGTCCTTTTCTGAAAAAAATTCATCGAGGGCTTTTTTTGAAGCCGCACGGTCAACGCCTCTGGATGCAAGTTCTGCCGCAAGCCGGATTCTTCCTTCAGCATGATCGATTGAACGGCTTCTTAGCCAAGCACCGGCAAACCTTTCATCGCTTAAATTTCCGCACTGCTCAAGATAATCCAAGGCTTTTTCTACAGCGGATTTTTCAATTCCTTTTTTTAAAAGTTTTCGCTCAAGTCCGGCACGGCAATGTTCGGCGCGCGCAAGATATGTCATTGCGGCAAATTCTGCGCCATAGACAACTGCCGCATTCAGCAAATCCGAAGATTCTTCATCAGAAAGTTCCGCTCCGGCAAAAAGGTTTTCTTCGGTTAAAAGAGAAAGATAACACGCACGCAAAAAAAATGCAGACCCAACAGAAGGCGTAATTTCGTACACTCCTGTAAAAGTCTGCTGTATTTGGCGAATAACCAATTTTAGCGTTTGCTGAACTGGAATCTGCGGCGAGCACCACGCTGACCGTACTTCTTGCGTTCAACCATACGAGAGTCGCGTGTAAGATAGCCGTTTGCCTTAAGAGAAGGACGTGCATCTGGATCTACCTGAGTCAAAGCACGAGAAACTCCATGCAAGCAAGCCGCAGCCTGACCATTAAGTCCGCCACCGCAAACGTTGATAAGAATATCAAACTTGTTTACATTTGATGTAACCAAAAGCGGCTGAATTACAAGGCGAGCCTGTGATTCTGTTGCAAAATAGTCTTTTATATCCTTTCCATTAACTACAATTTTTCCTGAACCTTCGCGCATAAAAACACGGGCAGTTGCAGTTTTTCTTCTTCCTGTACCGATAGCTAAATTCTTAATCACGATATGCTCCTATTTTAAACTTCAAGAGGTTTTGGATTCTGAGCTGCATGAGGATGCTCTGGACCTTCGTAAATCTTAAGGTTTCCGATAATCTTGCGTCCAAGGCGGTTATGAGGAAGCATTCCCCAAATTGTTCTCTTCAAAGGCTCTGTAGGATGTTTTTCAATAAGAGTATTGAATGAATAAGAGCGCAAACCACGTACATAACCTGTATAATGGCGATAAAGCATATTGTCAGCTTTTTTTCCTGTAACCTGAATCTTTTCAGCATTAACGATTACAACAAAATCACCACATATAGAGTTCGGTGTATAAGAAGCTTTGTGCTTTCCACGGAGAACAGAAGCAGCTTTTGCAGCTACACGTCCCAAAGTTTTTCCAGATGCATCGATGACATACCAGTCATTTTTTACATCTTCATTTTTAGCAAAATAAGTTTTCATGTATATACCTTTCTAAATAAAACATTACGCTTTCCGCTTTGCATCTAGCTTCAAACGTTTGCAGGCAATGAGCAGTTGCCAACAATATATACGGGGTAAAAAAATATACCATGTTTTCAGTTTCTTAGTCAATTAAATTCAAGAAATTCAACTGCAAAAACTGAAAATATTTACGCCGAAAACGAAACTTATTTCTTTTCTATTGATTTAGCGGCGTTTTCTTCTTTTTTCGCTTCCTTTTTGTCTTTTATATCAGCAAAACCTATAAAAACAGAAATGAGTCCGCAGAATGCCGCAAAGCACGGAGCAAATCCTTTCAAAAATGAAACAATGTCAGAAGTCCAGTTCAAGCCAAGGCAAGAAAACACGCAAAATCCAATCAGAACAATTCCAATCAACAATGAAACCATAAAATACTCCAATAAAAAGTCGATATTATTTTAGCCGTCCTTGCAAAAACAAAAACGGCATTTTATACAAATGCTAACAAGGCTGTCATTGCCGTGCTTGACACTGCGATGTTTGCATAGCAAACTCGGTTAGCAACCTTTCCAGCGGATTATCGGGTCAAGCCCGATAATGACACTAAAATTTAAAACTCGAAATTGAACCTAGTAATTTTCAGCCTTTACTTCAAAATAGCTTTGAGGATGGGCGCAAACAGGGCAAATGTCAGGCGCTTTTTTTCCTACGCAGATATGTCCGCAGTTTGAGCATTGCCAGATAACGTCTCCGTCCTTGCTGAAAACACATTCATTTGTAATGTTGTCCAAAAGCTTGCGGTAACGCTCTTCATGCGCTTTTTCAATCGCAGCGACACCTTCGAATTTCTGGGCAATATCAACAAAGCCTTCTTCACGCGCAGTCTTTGCAAAAGAAGAATACATATCTGTCCACTCGTAATTTTCGCCTTCCGCAGCATCCTTTAAATTTTCAGCAGTGCTTTTTATTCCGCCGTTAAGATACTTGTACCAAAGCTTTGCGTGCTCCTTTTCATTTTCAGCAGTTTCCTCGAAAATTTTTGCAATCTGCACAAATCCGTCTTTACGAGCCTTGCTTGCGAAAAATGTATACTTGTTGCGGGCCTGAGATTCACCTGCAAAAGCCGTCTTAAGATTTTCTTCAGTTTTTGAACCTTTTAATTCCATGATTTACCTCCAGTACAAACACAGCCACGAAAATAAAAATTTCCTATTATATAAAGTATAATCAATTTCTTGAACAATTGCCATTCAAACAGGAAATTTTTTAAGTTTTCACATAATTCTAGACAAAACCATGAAAATCACAGTGCTTGAAAAAATGCTTACCATGGAATTTTTGAATGCAAGGTGAATGACAACAGTTGCCACGGAAGCGACTAAATGCGGAATTCCAAAAGGAGAACTCAAAAAACTTGTGTCCTTGAAGCAATAAACAACCAAAACCGCCATAATCAAAGACGGCGTGTATTTTTCAATAAAGCGGATTATCGCAGGCGGATTTTTTCTGCTGAAGGCAACAAACGGAAGCAAGCGAGTTCCATAAATAACTATCCCGGAAACAAAAATAGCTGCCAAAGCCATTACAAGGCTGTAAGATTCTTTCATGCCAATTCCTCCGATTTAGAATTTGAAAGAATTTTCTCTTTTGAAAAAAATGACGGACCTCTTACCAAAAGCATTACTCCAAGAGCCGCGCAAATTGAAACCCAGATTATATTTGACGAGCCAAAAACGCCGTTTTTATAAAGCGCAACAGAAACCACAGCGGCAAGTCCGCCAGCCAACGCAGGAACACAATCTTTTGAAGATTTCAGCTGCTCAATTAAAAGAACTATAAAAAGCGAAGTCAGCGCAAAGTCAACTCCGGTTAAAAATTTTCCAAGTCCGTAGCGATCCATAACAGTGTAAGCCACTGCGCCAATAAGACTTCCCAAGCACCAGTAGCTTTGATCCAGTGCGGAAACAATCGCATAAAAAGAAATTTTATTTACACGAGGCGGAACTTCAATTCCCTGAACAAGCGCAAAAGTTTCGTCTGTAATTGCAAAAATAAGGTAGGGCTTTTTTCCGCCGGCATTTTTGTATTTTGAAATAAGTGAAAGTCCGTAGAAAATATGGCGGATGCTAAGCAAAAACTGCACAAGAATTATTTCAGCAAAAGAAGCCCCGGAAGCAAGCTGGCCGACTATAAAATACTGGCCGGAACCAGTGTACATAATAAGCCCGGAAAGAACGGCAAGCCACCAAGGATAGCCTGCGTTTGCAAGCAGCATTCCGAATCCAATTCCAATCGCAATATATCCAAAAAACACAGGCGCAGTTATTTTAAGTGCCTGGGCAAAAACATAGCGGTTCATAATGAGCAAGTATAATAGCAATAAAGATAAATAGGTTCAACAGCGTAAAATTTCAATTTTCTACAATAAATTCAGCAAAAATCCACAAAAAGTTTTTTTATAAATTTCCACTTATTTTTTCAAAAATTATTGACTTTTTTACGTATTAAATACAAATTAAGCCTTAGACTTTAAAGTCTATCAGAGCCTTGTTTTGCCAGACAAAAGGCTTTTATCACTCAGGAAGGAGTTGTACCCTAGTGAACGGAAGTACAGTTTCTATTAACAGCGTGTCCAAGCATTTTGGCTCGTTCCATGCGCTTGACGACATCAGCATTACAATTAAGCAGGGTGAATTTTTTTCTCTGCTTGGACCGTCCGGCTGTGGAAAGACAACACTTCTCCGCATTATCGCAGGATTTGAATTTCCTGATGAAGGCGCAGTTCTTTTTGATGACAAGAATGTTGTGCCTCTTCCGCCTAACAAACGCCAGAGCAATACAGTTTTTCAGAGCTATGCGCTTTTTCCGCACCTTTCAGTTTATGAAAATGTTGCGTTTCCGCTCCGCTTAAAAAAGACTGACAAAAAAACAATCGACGAAAAAGTAAAGGAATACTTGCACCTTGTTCAGCTTGACCAGCACATGTATAAAAAGCCGAATCAGCTTTCCGGCGGACAAAGACAGCGTGTGGCAATTGCAAGGGCGCTCATAAACGAACCGAAGGTTTTGCTTCTTGACGAGCCTCTTTCTGCGCTTGATGCAAAACTGCGCGCAAATCTTTTGGTTGACCTTGACGCGTTGCACGACAAAATCGGAATCACATTTATTTACGTTACTCACGACCAAAGCGAAGCTCTTGCCGTAAGCGACAGAATCGCTGTAATGAATCAGGGAAAAGTTCTTCAGGTTGGAACTCCGTTTGAAATTTACGAAAGTCCTGCAACGCAATTTGTAGCGCAATTCATAGGCGAGACAAACCTTTTTGAAAGTACAGTTGTTTCCTGCGAGCCTCACAAAAATTCCAAGGGCGAA
This sequence comes from Desulfovibrionaceae bacterium, assembly GCA_963654755.1. Taxonomy (GTDB): domain Bacteria; phylum Spirochaetota; class Spirochaetia; order Treponematales; family Treponemataceae; genus Treponema_D. Next base: position 7,868 of record CAVKBG010000003.1, on the reverse strand, counting down.
GACGAATTCAACGTAACGCTGAACACTCCGGTTCTTGGACTTCAGGCAAAGCTCAAGGGCGAAACTCAGGCGATGCGCGAAGAAGACAAAAATATTCTTGTTACAGACTACGACCACACAGATCCCGGTCAGAAAGTCTGCTTTACAATCCGTCCTGAAAAAATCCGCATAACGCTTGAAGAGCCGAATGTAGGCGGAAGAAAAGACATCAATGTTTTCAAAGGAATTGTAGAAGAGCCGGTTTACACAGGATTTCAGTCTAAGTTCTATGTGCGCCTTGAAAACGGAGCAATTATAAAAGTATTCAAGCAGCACACAAACTATCTTGATGACGGTCCGGAAATCGTCTGGAAAGATGAAGTTTTTGTTTCCTGGTCAGCAGATGATGGCTACATTGTTGAGGACATAAACACATGAAAAGCAAGCAGGAAAAGAAAGAGCATAAAAGCTTTCAGCTCAAGCTGGCTTCAAAGGCTTACGGCGCAAAATATAAAAAGGCAAATCCCGGTCCTGCTTATGCCTGGCCAATGGGAGCTTGGTTTTCACTTTTCTTTATTGTTCCGCTAATTATAATTGTGTGCTATTCATTTTTAAAGCGCGATGTTTACGGCGGAGTTACAAGGGAATTTTCGCTTAAAGCCTATGAGCAGATGCTAAGTCCGGCTTACGGTCTTATATTTTTGCGCACGCTTTGGATTACAATAATCGCCACAGCAGTTACAATTCTAATTTCGCTTCCGTGCGGATATGCGATGGCAAGAAGCAAGCACCAGACGCTTCTTTTGATTCTTGTTATTGTTCCGTTTTTGACAAACAGCCTCATAAGAATTTTCGCCTGGATTACAATTCTTGGCGACAACGGACTTTTCAATCAGCTGCTTTCAAATTTGCACGGAATTATTTGCAAGATAACCGGCTCTACAAAAGAATTTGTTCCGCATAAATTTATGTTTACGCGCGGGGCAGTTATTCTTGTAAGCATTTATATGTATTTACCTTACGCGATTCTTCCAGTTTTTACAGCGGTGGACAGATTCGATTTTACTTTGCTTGAAGCCGCACGTGATCTTGGCGCGACAAAAATGCAGTCTATGTTTAAAGTTCTGATTCCCGGAATTAAAAGCGGAATTTTGAGCGCGGTAATTTTTACGTTTATTCCGATTTTTGGAACATACACAGTTCCGCAGCTTGTAGGCGGAAAAGACAGTTATATGCTTGGAAACATAATTGTTGACCAAGTTCAGAAAGTTCGCAACTGGCCGCTAGCTTCTGCATTCAGCCTTGTAATTACAGTTATAAGCATGGCGGGCGTTCTGCTCATGCTTTCAACAGGAAAAAAAGAAGCGGACTTGAACAAGAAGTCGAACAAAGAAGACACAACATCAAGCATCGCCGAAAGCATTTCCAAAGTCAGCCTCGAAGGAAGCAAATGAAAAATCCGATTTTATTACTGAACAAAAAATATAAGTCGATTCCCAAAAGCGAATCAAACCGGCACGCAAAACGCCAATGGAAAAAACGCAATCCTAGATTCAGCCTGTCAAATACAGTTCTGTGCCTTTCGATTTTGTTTTTGTTTTTGCCGCTGTTTGTAATTGTGTTTTTTTCATTCAACGAGTCAAAAGATACAACGTTTACAAATTTCTCGTTCATCTGGTATCAGAAGCTCATATTCAGCTCAAAACCTTTATGGCACGCGCTCTTGAACAGTTTTATTGTAGCCGTAACTTCCGCAATTACAGCAACTGTGCTTGGAACTTTGGCGGCAATCGGAATCAGCTGGTACAAGTTCTTCGGAAAATCCTACATTCAGTCAATCAGCTTTTTGCCGATGGTTCTGCCGGAAGTTATAATGGGAATTTCGCTCCTGATTTTTTTTAGCGGAATAAAACTTTCGCTCGGACTTTTTACAATTTTTATTGCGCACACAACATTCTGTCTTCCGTTCGTTTATCTTATGGTAAGCGCAAGAATTGACGAATTTGACTATTCGATTATTGAAGCAAGCCATGACTTGGGAGCAAACGAATTTCAGACGCTTACAAAAGTAATTGTTCCTGCAATCATGCCTGGAATTATTTCCGGCTTTATGATGAGCATAACAATGTCGTTTGAAGACTACGTTATAACGGCTCTTGTTTCAGGACCGGGAAGCACTACACTTCCGCTTTACGTTTATTCGCTCATAAGATTCGGCGTAAGTCCTGTAATCAATTCGCTTTCGTTTGTGCTGATTCTGATAATCTGCGCCATTGCAATTCTGCTTAGAAGCCGCCTTAAAACATTTGCGGCCTCAAGATAATCCATTCTGTAAAAAAGCAAGGCTGACTTTAATGCCGACCTTGCACAGGAGTTTCTATGAAAAAAAGAGTTTGTTCAATTATTTCAGCTTTTATTGCCTGCGCTTCTGTTTCGTTTTTTTCATGCAAAGAAGAAAATGAAGTCTACCTTTACAACTGGACTTACTACACGCCGGATGAAGTTTTGCGCGACTTTGAAAAAGAATTCAACTGCACAGTAAAAGTAGACAGCTACGCTTCAAATGAAGAAATGTACGCAAAGCTAAGAGCCGGAGCAAAAGGCTACGACATTGTTGTTCCGTCTCAGGATTACTGCTCGATTATGATTAAGCAGGGAATGTTCCGCGAGCTTGACCAGAGCAAAATGACAAACAAAAGCCACATAAATCCGCTTGTATTTGAAAAGGCTGATTACGATCCGCAAATGAAATACTGCGTTCCATATTATCTTGGAGCCGCCGGAATCGCCGTGAATAAAACAAAAGTTTCCGCGGATTACGAAAGAACCTGGAACATTTTTGCAGACAAGCAGTTTGCAGGACACGCCACAATGATGGACGATATGCGCGAAGTTATCGGGGACGCTCTTACAACTCTTGGCTACAGCATAAACACAGTTGACCAGAACGAGCTGAAAGAAGCTTCGGACTACATAGTAAAAAACTGGAAACCAAACCTCGTAAAATTTGACGCTGAAGGATTTGGAAAGTCATTTGCTTCCGGCGACTTCTGGCTTTGCCAAGGATATGCGGAAGTTGTGTTCGGAGAAGTTCCAGAAGACAAATGGGAAGAAACAATCGACTTCTTTATTCCAGCTGAAGGCGGACCTTCTTACCTTGACAGCATGTGCATTCTAAAGGACGCTCCTCACTATGACCTTGCCAACGAATTTATAAACTATATTCATCGCCCTGAAGTCTACGCAAAATTCCTTGACGCATTCCACTTTCCTTGCTTTGTAAACAAAGATGCCGCCCAGTACATGACAACAAAAGCAATGTACGATGCAGACCAAATGTCAAACTGCGTTCTAAAGGAAGACCTTGGCGAAGACTTAGACAAATACAACGAGCTTTGGCAGGAAATAAGATTCACTGAATAGCAAACAGGACAAAGCATTTTCGGATGCCTGCCCTAAAAACTACCTTTCATGTCATTTTCGGGCTTGACCCGAAAATCTAAATGTATATAGATTGCCGTATCAAGTACGGCAATGACATTTCGTTGCGCAGGCAAAGCAAATTGCCTACGGATTCTTTTTTTGCTATAATCAGTAGCTATGAAAATCATTGCTAAAAAAACAAGCCTCAGCGGGCACATTCAAGTTCCAGGCTCTAAGTCGCATACAATCAGAGCGCTTTTGCTTGCTTCCCTTGCAGAAGGAACTTCATATATACGAAATCCTCTTCCAAGCGCAGACTGTCTTAGCGCAAGCCGTGCAGTTCCGCTTATGGGCGCAAAAATCGAACTGGAAGAAGGCTCTGTAAAAATCGGGCAGACTTGGACAGTTCAAGGAGCAGGAAGCGAAATCCACTTGCCAAGCAACATCGTTGATGTAGGAAATTCCGGCTCGCTGCTTTACTTTATGTCGCCAATCGCAGCCACATTTGAAGGCTGGAGCGTATTCACTGGAGACGAAAGCATAAGAAAACGCCCCGTAAGCCACGTTGTAGACGCATTAAGGCAACTTGGTGCTCAGGCATTCACCGCGGAAGAAAAAAGCGGAACTTGCCCAATGCTCATAAAAGGCCCGATAAATGCAAGCAACACAGTAAAAACAGGCGGCGAGCTTAGCCAGTATATTTCCGGAATGATGATGGCGGCTTGCAGGCTGAACGGAACTCTCAAAATCGAACTTTCAAATCCAAAGGAAACTCCGTATCTTTACATGACACAAAAGTGGCTTGAAAGCTGCGGAGTAAAAGTCAGAATGTCCGAAGACTTTAAGCACATTGAAGTTGACGGTCCTGCAAAAATCAAGGCGTTCGACAAAGTAATTCCAAGCGACTGGGAAGCCGTGGCGTTTCCACTGATTGCAGCCTTAATCACAGACAGCGAAATTACAATCGACAACGTAGACTTAAGCGGAACTCAGGGCGACGAAGCAATCGTTGAAGTTCTAAAATCCCTTGGAGCAGACATTGAGCTTGACAAGCAAAATTGCTCACTCAAAGTGCGCGGCGGAACAAAAGCCAGCAACGGAACAGGAAGACTTTCCACGGAACTTTTAAAAGACAAGGAGCTTCACGTAAATCTTTCTGGATTCCCCGATGCAGTTTGCGCTCTTGCTGCAATTTCGTGCTTTGTGGAAGGAACTGTATTCATTGAAGACATTGGAGTTTGCCGCAGAAAGGAAACAGACCGCATAAAAGTTCTAAAAAGCGAGCTTGAAAAACTTGGCGCAAAAGTGGAAGAAGGCGAAGACTTTTTGGTTATTCACGGACATTCGCCAGTTCTTGCCGACGGAAAGCCAAACCCGGAATTTGTCCTGCACGGCGCAGAAGTTGAAAGCTGCCTTGACCACAGAGTTGCAATGAGCCTTGCCTGCCTAGGACTTGGATTAAAAGCCGGACAAGAAGTAAAAGTAAAAGACGCTGAATGCTGCTCTGTAAGCTTCCCAGAATTCTTTGAAGCCATGAATAAAATAGGAGCCGGATTCACACAAGCCTAAGTTCTCAAGCTGAGACTTAAGTCCCATGCTTTCACATTCGTTCAAGCCTATTATACACCTTCGGGGAAAGCTTTTTTGCTATAAGCTTCTGCCGCGCACCCGCATACCGCATAGCGGGTGGTTTCTTGTGAAAATATTCCGCTTTGCTTCATATTTTCACGGGCTCACGAGCCCAATAATGAAATTCCAAACGCATCTCGTGCATTTGGAACGTTTATGTTTGTATCATATTTCTTGTTTATAGTTTTTGTAAAATTGTAATAAATTAATATCTATGATTTTGAAATCCCTAAAAACAGACAGCCATTTTTTCTTCATCCAGCTGTCTATCCGCTCCCTGTCGATTTCACTTATGCCTCTGTTTTTATTGCTCACTTTGCAGAAGTTTATTCTTGCTCCAAGGATATTTTTTTATATATACATTTTCAAAATTTGCATCATTAGAAAAATCTGCATATATGCGAAAAAAATACAAGTTTTTCGTATTGATTGTTATAGGTTTTTTGCTTTCTTTTATTACAACAATACTGCCAGCTTGTATCATTTTTTTTAATTCTGATTCATTACGGGGTGAATTGGCAAGTGCATTATATATATTGCCACCTATTGAAATCGAAGTTATTTCCTTTGCGCAAAGAATAGGAAATATAATATAGTCTCTGTTGTTAAAAATAGAATATATTTTAACTCCATGTATATATACTTCCATTTGTTTTACTGTCGGCTCGCCATTTTGAGTATATCTGTTTTTATAATTTATTACATACCCAAATGATAAAATATTTTCTTTAGGAGATGTTATTACGATTTTTGGCAAAAGATAATAAGTTGACAGAAAGATACAAATAAAAAAAATACAAACTTTCCTTCTTATATTTTTCATAAATATGTGATTCCTTCTTCACTTGTATCGAAACATTTGTGTAAACCTTGTAGCAGACAAATCATAACAATAATGAAGCAGTCTGGATTTTCTTTATTTTTCTTTACGAACAATCTCTTCTATAATTTTACCATAATGAAAAATATTTTTGCTTCTTTTCGCAACGGAAATGTACTCAAATTTGTCGGAATTCACGTTAAAAATAAAATAACCTATTAAATCTACTGGGTAACCTTCTATAGATGGCAAATGAATATTGTCTGATTCCCAATCCCATGGAAGCATTTTGGAAGTTCTGTAGTATAAAAAAATAATTTTTGCTTCACTTGTTTCTGGATATTTATACCTTATAGCATTAAGCAAATTCTGTTTATGTAATCTCAAATAATTTTTTGAATACGAATCCAATGATTCGCAAAACTCTTTAATATCTTTCTGCGGATTTTTTACAAGGAACAAAAGATAATGCGTAGAGTAAGAAATATTTTTATGCCCGTATAGAAGACTTTCAATGCTTTCTACGTCATTATGAATAATATCTGCCTGCTCAAATTGCTTTATAGATATTTCTTTGGTCGAGCAGCCTGTAAAAATTAAAAGTAGTACAATAAAAATTTTCAGTATATACTTCATAATTGAATTTCCTACTGTCGTTAAAGACTCAAGCTCATCCAATATAATTCAATTTTTCCATTCTAATTCTTAATCCCATTTTCAACAATCAAAATAGCCAATTTTGTATTTTCTTCAGTTACGCCTATACTTTTTGCTGTATTAATAATAGATTCAGAATCATTAAAAATCATCTCTTTTAATTCTGAATTGTTTTCTGATAAATCATTTATATTTAAAAAACTTACTTATTATTTTCAATAAAACAAATTTCTCAAAAGTCGAAACAATGACAAATGGAAGGGTAAAGATTAATATTGCTATTATATTATGGATTAGTGATTTCAGAATACTATAAAAATTTTCAGAAGGCTTTTGAAAATTTAAACTCCATGCCTGTACAAACACAACGCAAAGCATACAGCATATTAAATAATAGAGAGGAAAAGTCAAGAATATTACTTTTCTTTTAAAATTAAACATAAAATAAAAGCTTACAAGCAATCCTATAAATATGCTACAAATATGAATTTCATTAAAATTAGGACTTGTAAAAAACAAAAACCGTATTAGAAAAATGTTTAATAAATAAAAGGAGAAAAAAATTATTGGTTCATTAAGTTTTTTATTCTTCATAGGGAATCTCTGTGTCAGTTTTCATATCAAATTTTTTTATTATCATGCTACCACGGTGTGCTTTAGAGTATTTTATTAAGTCTTTTAAAAACTTTTTTGGTAATTGCCTATGCTTTAGCCCATTAAATAAACCAGTTTCTAATAATAGGGAAGAGGCTATGTCCGTACATGCAAACCAATGTCTTCCTTCAATTTCTGTGATAAGTTGCTTTATTTTTTCTTCATCAGAATTTTTTATATTTAACTCAAATGTATATAAATATTCTGGACTATCCCAGTATTTCAAATACGAGCTAATTGTTATCGGCATCTGGTAACCATCGATGACATCAGATGACCGTCCTTCGCCATAATGACCAGAAGCATCTAACATAATTGATTTTTTAGGATTATTTTCATCTATAAACATTATAAAAGAATGCTGTCCTATAAAATCAATTCCTTCTTGTTTCACAGAAACACCGACAATAACTTTCTTTTGATTGTCAGGCTCGACTACTAAAGGAGTTGTATCCATAGTATCAATAAAATATTCATAGTCCATTATTTTCTCCAAAACACAATTTATATTTGCCTATTTTAATATTTTCAACAGAAATATATCCAAAATTATCAGATTTACCTTCAGAAACAAGTTTTCCATTGGTTGTAAATAATTTATAAGGAAGATTTATCATTGGTTTATTTGTATATCTATAAACAATTTGTTTTTTTATCCACCCCATAACATCCAGCTGCCCTGATTCCTCACTCTCAACACCACTGC
>CAVKBG010000002.1:0-85448 GCA_963654755.1 Desulfovibrionaceae bacterium | reverse complement strand
AGCTCATCCTCTTGTGAAAGCTGCGGAAGAATCGAGTCAATCTGCTCCTTTATGAAACGCTCGCCGTTGTAGGTCGCCATGCACACGCTAATCATAGTTCTCATTCTCCTTAAGAAATAAAAGTGAAAGGATTTGCAAAATTTGTCTTTTCCAATTTTCTTTTAAGAAATCATTTTGTATTAAAAAATGAACTGCTTTCAGCTTTGAAAATTTTCTTAAATATCTAAATTTAGATAAAACATCTTTTTCATCAGACGAAAGCAAATCGGAATAACAAGTTAAGAAAAACGAAACAAAATCTTGCGATTTCTTTAGCCATGAATTATCAATTGATAAAATTTTATTAAAAATATTTTTTATTGATTTTACATTTTTTGCGCCGACAACATTGTTTTCATGCTGTCTATAAAATTCTAGCGGTTTATCTATAAAAATAATTTTTCCAAATTTGAATGCAAGCAAAGCAAAAAACTGGTCGTGCATAGGAATTTTTTCTATATTTGCCTTTAAATAATTTTCATTTTTTAAAGCAAAATCTTTCAGTTTTTTATTAATCAGCATTACACCGCCAGTAACATTGTTTTCCAAGAAATAAGAATTTTTATGCACAGGCTCTTTTGAAAGCAACGCATAGTCAAAAAACGATTTATTTATAATATTTAGATTCTTATCAGCGACATATAAATCAGAATGGATTAATATTGGCAGTTCTTTTTCGCTTTCAGATAATGAAACATATTTTTCAACAAGTGTGCTTACGTGGCCTTTCGTCCATACATCATCCTGGTCGCTGAATAAGAACAAATCACTTTCAACATTTTCAAGCATATAAAGAAAATTCTTGCAGGCAGACTTATTCGGCTCATGCTTAGGCAAAATTTTTATTCTTTCATCTTTCTTTGAATAATCAGCAATAATTTTTAAAGTATTGTCAGAACTTCCGTCATCAGAAATATAAAGAATAAAATCCTTAAAGTCTTGATTTAAAATCGAATCAAGCTGTTCGCGGAGATATTTTTCTCCGTTGTATGTTGCGAGAAGAATTGAGATTTTCATAAAAAACTTAAACTATTTTTGAATCGAATTAAAAAGAATAGTTTGATATGGAATACATTCCCAAGAGGCTGTTCCTTGGAAAAGGAGCAAATAAATAAAGAAAATGGAAAGCAACACTAAATTTGAGATGCAGGCGATATTTTTTGAGTTTATCTTATATGAAAACAATGGCCAAAATAGTATTGCCTGAAAAACAAAACGTAGCCGCAAAAGTATTGTTATTTTTAAGCTCAGAACATCGGCAAGAATCATACAAAGAAAAAGAATGTTAAATGATTTTTGCATTTTCTTATTAACAGCCCATTTTGCAGATAAAAAATAGAACATATAATATGTGGAAAAACGAAGAATAACACCTAGCCCAGAACCTATAACCGTTTTTGTATTATTTGAATTAAAGGCTTCTGTGTAATAACCGTACTTTGTATTTTTTGCCAATGCAAAAATAAAATCCAAAATATAATTTGTGAAAAATCCCAATATAAACAAAACTAAGCTTAATAAAATTGTAAATTTATTGTTAAACTTAAATATGGCAGAGCAACAAAAAGAAAAAAGAAGAATTATCATAGAAGTATGGACGCAGCATCCAAGAATTAAAAGCAACACCCCAGTTTTCTTTTTGTTTAATTTATAAAAAATATAAAAGCCATATATCTCAAATGACAAAGCCAAATATTGCCGAATAAGAGCATAGCCTATTAAATACATTAAAAGAAAATAAAACAAGAAAAAAAATGGTTTTTCTTCCTTTTTACTGATTGCATAAATAGGATATAGAGTAAGAAAAGAAGTAAAAAAAATAAGCCCATGGTAGCCAATATTTGTTTCAATAAAAATCAAATTAAAAAGCACATACAATGGCTCTAATAAAAAAGGAGTTATATTACCTTTTCTAATTTCTTCATATATCGCATAATGACCATAATAGTCGATTCCAATATTCACACGCAGTGCCGCAAAAATAAATGCGATGAAAAAAAATGCAAACAAAAAAAATCTTTTATTGATTTTGTCCTTTGAAAACTCTGCTATCAAGGTGCAGATAATGCCAAAAATACATAAAGTCCAGTAAAATCCCATAATTTTCTCAGCTATTTATGCTTTCCTGAGGAGAAGTTATAGTAAAAATGATAGCTATCAATCAAAAGCCTAGGACAGTCAATTTTTATTTCATCTGGTTTTATGCCATTTTTCCAAAGCAAATAGCAAAGAGAAAGCTGGTCACGAGGAACAATATCTTTTATAAATTTCCACCACTCTTCCATTAAGCAAACTATCTTTTTGTCATTATGCCTTCTATAAATCACATTGTTTTCAAGAAGTCCATAATGTTTTGGATATTTATCTTTCTTTAAAATGTTATAGATATTCTCCGCCTTTTCTTTAGAAATTCGCTTGTTTTTTAGATTGATTTTAATTTCTTTATAGATACAGTCGTTTGTTGGATGTTCAGGAACAAGCATCAAAGCTGGATGATGATTTTCAACTTGCCTAAAAAGGTTATCATCAAGCATATCTATATTTCCATCGATATAGATAGAATCATCATAATCAGGAAATAGCAGATGAGGATTAACTTTGTGCCATCGGTTATTCAGAGCATTTGAAAGTTCTGAGAATTGCAAAGAGCGTATTTGCCACGGTCCTAATTTTCTTTTTTCAAGGAGTTCTTTATTATCTGTAAAAAAAATATAATCCCAATTCTTGTTATAGAATGTCGGAATTATCGGCTCATCATATCCGCCTGTTACACAAGTATAAATGACATGCCTCTTATGAGAAAAATCCACATCTGCTATATTGTATTTCAACACACGCTTTGAAAGCTCTGCCGGAAGAAAACAATTCTTTAATGCCAGACGTTCTCTTTCTGACAAAAAAAGACGCTGACGTAAAGGACGTGAAATATCCTTTATATAGCGAATAAAATTTGTATTCATTTTAGAGAAACCTGAAAGAAAATTTTTTAATGAAAAATTCAAATTTGAAAATAGTTTTCACTAATATTTTTTGTTAATTGAAATAGAAAATTATTATTATTCCATGATATTTTTTAATTCAAAATATCATTATAGAGTTTTCCAAATAGGCGATGGCATTTTCTATTTATATTTTTATGAAAAATATCTTCTTCAAGTTCTGAAATATTAATTTTTAAAAGCTTTGATATTGAAATTAGTCTTGAATAAGGATACTTTCTTTTTAAATCCAATAAAAAAAGAGCTTCAGATTTATTATTCAAGTAATTATAACGCTCTTCTAACAAAAAAGACTTTGTAATATATTTATAAAACGAATTTTTGCTATGAATAAACTCAATTCTATAGCTTTCTGCATTATCAGAAAAACTCATTGTCGGATTCCAAAAATTCTTCTTTTCATCTGGAAAAACTTTTATAAAAACATTTTCATCATAAAAATAATCAGAAGATGTAGGAGAAAGCTTCTGTAAACTTGAGCTATTGAATAAAAGTTTACTGTTGATTCCATAAAATTTATAAAAAGACTGTTTTCCTTTAATTCTACTATTGCAAACCTGACAACAAGGAACAAGATTAAATAAAGAAAGTGCAGCTAAAGGAAATTCTTTTTTTGGGAAAAAATGATCTAAATCAAAAATTCTTCGTATTTTTTTATGTCCAGTAAAAATATTTATATAAGCTGTCTCACAATAAAAACATGTTGTTAAATCTAATTCTCTATGAAAATGTATAAAAAATGAGGCAATCTTTTTCGAGTATTTAGTATAATCGAAAATTTGCTCTATGTTCTTGCCATATTTTATTGAATTAAAGTTTAAGAAAATAAGAACCAACTGTTTATAATCAGCTGTAATCAAATCATCTAGTTTTATAGGAAGCCCTGTATTCTTAAGAGAATTACTCTTTATGATATTTTCTCTTTCTACACTCCATTTTTCCTGTAACTTTTTTAATTTTAACGTTTCAAAACCATTTTCATCCTTTAATTCTAAAAATTGTAAATAAAGTCGCTTTACATCATGGACATTGTTATAAACTATTTTACGCATAAGTCAAACTTTTATTAAATTTTTAGTCTATTAAGTCAGCTTTTAAGGAATCAAGATATTTCAACTTATTAATATATTCATTTTTCTTTATCTCTATAGGAGAAGTTCCTTCTACTATATCAAGCATTGCAGAAAGTGTATTTTTCAAATATTCATCCCCAAGTTCCCCTGCAAACACCCTATAGAATCTCATGGATTTTTCTTCTATTTTTTCTCCTTTATCTTTATAGTTTTCATATGCAATAATTATTCTATTGATAATTTTTATAGACACTTCTCCAATAGAAGAATCCATAAAAAATTGATTTTTAAGCAAATCATATATATTAGCACCTAGTGTTCTATATACTTTTGTAACAGGCAACCCATTTTCAAGACAAAGTATATTTGTTGCAGGTACATCAGTAAGCATAAACGGAGAATGTGTTACAATTGTTATATTGATAGATTCAATTTTCTTAAAATGACATTTCTTAAGGACATCAAGAAATTTTGAGATAAAAACCCGTTGAAATTCTGGATGGTAATAAAGTTCCGCTTCATCAAGAATAAGATTTATATTTCGATAAAAAATTCGGCTATCATCGTTCTGAATACTTTCAATATTTTTTATATGATATACAAAATAACTTAACAAAAATAAAAGATGTTCCTCTCCACTACTTAAATCACACAAATTCATAGTGCTTTTACTAATTAAATTCTTATATTCAATATCAACTTTAAAAAATGCTGGTGGCATATGAATAAAAATATTATCATAAGTATAGGGTTCATTTTTTTCTTTAATTTTTTTTATAAACTTGCTTACTAATAAAGAATGTTCTTTATCATTATCTACAACAAAGAAATTATCTCTTAAAAAGTTTATACATTGAACAATTTTTAAATTTATGTGATTAATCTTAGATTCATCAGAAAGTTGCAGAATTATATAAGCATAATCTTTTTCTAATGATATATTTTTCTTGAATAACAATGTTCCAAAATTTTTAAAAATTTTTATTGTTTTATAACAAAGATAAAGAATCGTAGCATCATGTGCAGAATTGTCTAATATTTTTATTCCCTTATCCTCAAGTCGTTTCTTCCATTCATTATGAATATTCTTAAAAAACGAATCATTTAAAATACTATCAACCTTATCTTCATCAAAAGGTGAAATATAAACATCTTGTCCTGTCTTTAACCCATAAATTTTTGCTAATAATTCAATCTTATAATCCCCCAATGAATAATAAATTTTATATGGAACATAATTTTCAATAAGGTTTTCATTATCCGAAACAGAAAGCAATATTGAAAAAATTTTTATGCGTTCTTGAGCTAAAAGATACTCTTTTGTATACTCAATACTATTATTATACCGATATGGAACTAAAACAATAGGAGTCAAATATCCATCATTTTTCTGAAATAAATTATCAATCCAAAAAACATTTTTTCCTGCATACGAATAAAAACTATAGTTTGTTGCAACAGTATAAAAGAAATGGCTAAAAATATTATTTTTTACTTTATCGAAAGTAATGCATTCAGAAATATTAATTTCTGTCTTATAAAAAAAGAAAACGGAAGAAAATATTTTAAAATTTTTTGCTGGTTCAAATTTCTCATTGTTACATATTTTTATGCATCCCAATTCATTTTCAAGTTCAAAATATAACTCGGCATTAAAACCATATGCAAAATTAGGTGAAAAGCACTTATTCGGTTCAATTTCATTTATTGCACAATTAAAGTTATTTATTATTGCATAAAAAATTTCCAATATTGAAGATTTTCCTGAACCATTTTTTCCAACTATGCAATTAAGATGAATTACAGGAGAGAACTTTTCTAAATCATTTATTCTATAAAGCTCCTCGCAAAAGTTCTGATTTTCTTTTATAACTTCCAAATTTTTTTTATATTTTATAGAATCAGCAAAAATTTCATGACAATCTTCAAAATTACCGAAAGGATACCATGTATTTTCCCTCAGATTCTTTAGAACTCGCTTATCACCATTTTGAATAAATATGCCTATTATTTGCATAGTTTTTAGACTCTCTATTTTCAAATTCTTTTTAGCACCATAACTATTTTATTTCTAAATAGAAATGCAAAAACACAAATCATTAAAACAATAAAATATCTAAGAATAAAATATTTATAGAGAGGCACACAAAGCAAACATACCAATACAGTAATCAATGAAAGGATAAATAATGCTATATCATTATAAATAGATTTTTTTTCTTTGGAAAAAAGAAAATGGATTTTTCTTGAAACCACACCTTGAGTTATAGCCAATACAATATTGGCTATAAGTGTTGTATAAGCAGCGGCGATATAACCAAATTTATGAATCCCAAAATAGTTCAATATAACATTTGTAAAAGCCGCTAATATCGTCGCAATCATAATATACATACTTTTTTTATAATATAAGATTACGTTTGCATAAATATTGTGAATTGAAGTCAGAAAAATACCAGCAGCAATAGGTGGCATTATGTAAATAGCATCATAATATTCTTTAGTTGCAAGAAGTCTTATGATTTCTGGAGCAATTAAAGTAAGAGAAACCGCTACTACTGAATATACAGCGACAATTTGCAAAGAAACACGCTTTATCTTTAATCTTTGATTTTCTTTTCCAATCCCCTCAAATAAAAAAGGGATAAAAGAATTATTTATCGATTGCCAAACAATTAGTGAAATAGAACTCGCTGAATATAGTATGCTATAAATTCCAACAAAACTGTTACCAGCAATTTTACTTATCATTACCCTGTCAGAAATGCCTAAAATTTGAGAAGCAATCGAATTTCCTATAAGAGGTATGCTAAGTGCCAATGAAAATTTCCAATATTCAAGTTTTACTTGTCCATGTCCTCTAATTAAAATTGCCACCCATAAAATAGCCGCAACAACATACAGTACTAGATATGTTGAAAATATTCTAATTTTTCCGAGATTTTCAATATTGTTTTTATTTGCAATAATCACAGCAAGGACTGAAAATAAGGAAGCAATAATAGAAGATGAAATCGTAATAACACCGGCAAGTTTATATTTATATTCATACCTTTGTCTTGCAAGAAAAAAATCTCGTGCAGGAGTAAAAATGAAACCAACCAGCATTAGAACAATTAAAGAATTTTGAAGTCCTATAAAATTCATAATGGTCTTTTGGAAGATAATATAAACAATAATTAATAATAATGCCATGAAAGTTGTTAATATCAAAACTGAAGACATATATCTGTCTCTATCATCTTGAAATTCTTTCATTGCAACAGCAAAGCCCCCTGATGTCAAAGCTAAGGTTACAAAAACATCAAGGGTTGAATTCCAAGAAGTAAAGAGATTTACAATACCAATTTGTTCAGCTGACATAAGCCGCGTAAATATTGGAATCGTTATTATAGCAAGTCCACTAGATAACAAAGATGAAATTGTATAAACAATAGAAGCTTTTACACCAATAGATATAGTATCTAGTTTTTTCAAAAAATTAATCTTCATGGGAACTGTAATTTATTAAATCATTTTCTATTCTTTTCAAAAAAGCAAAAGGATTCAGTAATGATTTTACCTCTTGGTTGTATGTTACAATATTTCTATTTTTTATCATTTCCTTTATATGAAACTTATCTGTTTTCAAATCATCAAATACAAACATATTATTTCTATCGTATAAGGAATTTTTTAACAGAAATTTGTTATTAGAAATTAAAATCTTATCAAAACAAACAGCCTCATTTACACGCAATGTATTTCCAAGGCTGTTTTTTTGAACAATCTCTAAAATGCACTTACTTTGCAGTTCAATTTTCAAATAATCTAAGTAACTTATTTCGTCTCCGTAAATAATTCCATCTAAATACGTACTATGTTTTTTCGAACTTCCTGTTATATAAAAAAAACAACGCAAGCCTTCATTTGTAAGCTCCTTATAGGTATTGATAATATCTTGCAATCTATCTTTTGCTCGACCTACAAAACTTATGTCGTACTTTATTTTTATATCATGGAACAGTGGAGTAACATCAGAATAGACAAGGTTTTGAAATTTTAATAGATATTTTTTTGCATCACCAATATCAAAAGAGTAAATCAAATCAGCAGTTCGCCTAAAGTCTTTTAAAAATAACTGTTTATTAATATCTTTTTCTACTAAATCACAAAAGAAATATACGATTTTTGCATTTGGAAACTTTCTTTTTATGCAGTTAGAAAAACCGTATTTTTCAAGCATATAATTGCAGCCAATTATTAAAAATATGATTTTATCCTCTTTCGTTAAAAAAAGTTTTTTTTCATACTTATTTAGTAGACAGTCAATCCATAAAGATTTTAAAGGTAAATTTGAAATATTATTTATCTTTTTAGACCAATGCAGATGTCTAAAAAAAGCAGCAATTCTTTTTTCAAAAAAAGACTCATCATAATAAATATTTGGACAATTTAAAAAATCATAGAAAACGTAATGATATAAATCAATTGAACCATTAAAAACAATATATTTATAATCAGATTTTGTCATAAAATTAAAATTTAGATATATTATTCAGCCCAGATA
Organism: Desulfovibrionaceae bacterium; assembly: GCA_963654755.1. GTDB lineage: Bacteria > Spirochaetota > Spirochaetia > Treponematales > Treponemataceae > Treponema_D. Next base: position 76,788 of record CAVKBG010000002.1, on the reverse strand, counting down.
AAAGCGTTTCGTAATGACTTTCACACTCTAAAAAATTTTTTATTTTATTAAGCACATAAGGCTTAGAATAAAGTTTATACACAAAGTTAAGACCAAATAACTTTCGGAATACTTTATATATAAAGTTATCGCCATGCAAAGCATCAAGATATACAGCAAATCTATTGTTAGCAAAATTTTTAAATTCTTTTTCAACAAAAGTATTTTCTTTTATTTTCTCCGAACGTGTAAAAAAATCTTTCAACAATTTTTCTTTGTCAGCTTTATTTGCAAGACGAATTTTCCCTTCAGGAGTTTTTATATAAGGTATATAAGCAATTTGCTGTTTTACATTTCCAGATTTTTTTTCAATTGTAACTTTCAAAAGCAAGCCAGAATTCCAAAATTCATCGTTTCCATCGTCAAAAATAAAATTTCCCTGTCCAAAAACCAATTCCGACTCATTGAAGCTTTCCTTGCAACCAATACAGTGTGTATGTTGCGCAATTACAAGATTTGCTCCTTTCTCTGCCATTTTCCTAAAGCGTTCTCTCAATAAAGGAGACGGATACCTATAACATTCAATTCCGCCATGATAAAGAACAATTAAATAATCACATTTCTTTTTGAGATTTTGAATATCATCAAATGTATAAAGACCTGAATATGGATTAGCACCTGGATAATTTTCTCTCGCAATAGAAAATTCATGTTCTGCACATGCATATACTCCAATTTTTATGCCAGCTTTTTCTAAAATTCTTTCTTTTTCCAGACAAGCTGAATTTCTTCCAACACCAATAAAATCAATATTATTACTTTTCAACACCTTTTCTGTATCATCATAACCAGACTCTCCGTAATCAAGAATATGGTTATTAGCAAGTGTAAGAAGCGAAGGATTCAAGTTCTTAAGCCCATTTATAGAATCTAAAGGCATTTTTATATTTGGTCCATTTTTTACTATAGCGTTATCACTATTTGTGATTGGTCCTTCTAAATTAAAAATTCTATAATCAACATTAAAAAGAACAGATTGCAGTTCTTCTCCAATAAGTTCAGAAATATTTCCAGATGAGAAATATTTTCTATTACTTTCCGTTACACAAATATCAGCTCCAATAACAATTTCCATACTATATTTATCCCTGTAATTCTAATACATTCAGTTTCTTTCCAAGCTCAATATCAGCTTGCTCTGTTATAGTGTTGTCAATTCCTGCGTTCGAGTAAAAAGTGAATTCACCAAAATATATTTTTCCGGAGACTTCATAGAAATCAACACGCACTTCTTTTAGTCCAGCAGAAAGATGTTCTGCCAATCTTAGCATCAAATCGAAGTTTTCAGGACTTTTGCAGTCAGCAATGTCTCCATTCTTTTCAGGAATGCTGTAGCAAAGAGGCTTCCAGTCTCTTGAAAAATAATTATACTTTACTCCAAAATTTGAATTTCGCTTAGAGCAAACAAGAATATTGTCAACTTTTCCATCAAAACACTGGAACTTATAATCTTTAATTCCTTCATCATCTTCAAAGCATGCAAAAAAGACACAGGAATTAAATGTTATCTTTCCCCCCCCCTCCAAATTTTCTTAGCTTTATCAAGTCACCAAAAAAACGGTTCCAACTGTCTGGCACAAATTCTTCAAGACCTGCGCCATCAAAAAAAGTAAGCTCGCCAAAGTATAGATTACATTTTACGTTGTACCAGTCAATTCTAACCTGCGGGATTTTATCTGCAAGAAGCCTTGAAAACTTAATCATATCTTCGTATTGAGCCGGCTTTTCTATTTTTATGTCTGAACAAGGAAATTCCTGCGAGATGTCAAGTTTTTCCCAGTTCAAATCAAAAAAGTCCTGAGTATGATTTGTAAAGCGATTCTTATGAACCTGAATAACTTTCGGTTCTCCATCAAAACACATCACCTTATAGTCATCAGCAGAATCATTGTCAAATTCAGAAAGATATTTTTCAGCTATAATTCTCGGTCTTACATTTTTGTACGGCCACTCCCGAAAAAGCCAGTAATAGTTCTTCTTTAACGCAGGCTCTAATTTTTGACGCGCAACCTCTACATCAAAAGATGCCTTATCTTTGCAAATAACAACGCTTCCGCTGTCGTGGGTACACTTTAAGACAAACTGCTCTGGCAATACAGAAAAATCTATATCATCAAAATTATCCCAGACACCTAATGTAGGAATTATATACTGCTCGCCTATTCTATCTGCGACGTACTTTTTGACTTCATATTTATCAACCAACGTAGTATACAATGTATTTCTATCATGAAGTTTTAGCCACTGGAGCTTTTCATTAAAAGTACAAGGATTCTTCAGATTAAGTTTTTTGCCAGTAACAGCTTTATATTGCCATTTAAGATAAAGGCTATCAGGCATAAAACATTTTATAATTTCTTTTATGTTCACTTTTTTAGTCCTGAATAATTATAAAAAGCAACTTTTTTCTATGAATTTTTGAAAACAAAGAAGAAATGTAAACGAAATATTATCTTATTATAATCAACTTTAATTTTTCATAATGTCCAGTGCATTATTTCATTATAGATGTTATAAAACATCACACTAGCCTTTATAATGCTTCATACTGGATTATACAAAAGTAAATACTGGATACTGATTTGTTTTTTATTCTATTTAAAAGCATACATACGGCTATTATTGTGTATATCCTGTAGAAATTTTATTACACTTGTTCTAGGCATTTTCCGTTCATACACAAGGTAGCAGTAAAGCATGGAGTATTCGTTGTATATATTTGTCGCAAAGATTCCAGGATCATCTGTTCCCAAAACAACAGGTGGAATCGGCAATCCTTCTTCTCTCCATTTATACCAGTTAAGCAACTGGTAGCTTTGCAGTGTCCTGTGATAGCCTATCCGTAGATTACTTGTTGGCAGTGCTTCTATAACAATTTCTTTTTTATGCATGAACTCAAGTATTTTTTTCTGCAGCAAAATTAGTTCTTCTTTAGAAAATATTTCAAAAACATCAATATTTATAGGCTCTTTGTATTTTTGAAATATTTCTTTTTTATTGTATAGGGATAGAAGTTCAAAATCTGTTTCATCTACAGTTTCATATTCACAAGCATTGTCAGATGCCTTTCCATAAAGCAATTTATCTGATTTTTTTGTTTTTATGAATTGAGGATCTTTATATCTATTTTTCCATGCGGACTTTAAATCTTCCAAAGAAGAACTTTTCCCATAAATTTCTTTTGCAAGTTCTTTGGCCTTTATTTCAATCATTGGAAGTTTTGAGTAAAGACTTTCTATTTTTTCTTCAAGAACAAATGAATGAGCAAAAATTAAATCATCCATATAGATTCCTTTTGGGATAGAAATTTCTTTCATTAAAATATCAGCCCACGTTTCTATATCGGTTCCAGTCGCACTTGCATGACCGATTCTATCTCCATGCTGAAAGTCAAGGAATACAATCGCTTCGTATATAGCTCGTAATCCATCCAAAATATGATAAAAATCCTCCCCAGCATGATATGTAAAATGATAAACAGAATGAGTTTTTCTTAATCTTCTGAATACAGGAGCAAAAACTTCAGGCGGTGTATCAAATTCGCTCGCAGCGGCATCAACTGCAATAATCTTATTGTTAAAACCAAATGTATTTATTGTTGCAATAAGTTTATCACACTTAACATCAAGTTCTTTTCTAAGTTCATAATAACGAATGAAGCCCTTTATACTTTTAGAACTTTTTTCTTTATAGTCATTTTGAAATTTTTCATATGATTTTATGAAATGTGCAATAAGTCTATAGTCAAAACAGTTTTTATTTTTATCTGGATTATCTTTTATCAAGTCAGAAAATTTTTTGTTATCCACATCAATTTTTTGAATCAATGCAATCTGGTTATTAATATTGTTTTTAGGAGAAAATCTAAATTCTGCAAAATTCAAAAAATTATTGTCGTTTCCATTCAACTGAAGGATTTTGTTTAATTGGCATTCATCAACCCTGTCTCTAATATTGTTTTTAGTTATATTCTGAAACTGTTCAAAACCAAAACATTCTTTGTTATGGACTAAAATTTCCTCGAAGAAACCATAAACTAAAAGATACTCATGTAAAAGTGATGCAAGATATTCTGACTTATTTCCGTGCTTTATATTTATAAGCACAACATAAAACATTAAAACTTCATAGCGAATTTCCTTGTTTGGAAACTGTTCTTCTAAATCTGCCAAAGAAAATAAATGCCTGAAAGGATGCCTTCCGCTTATTGAGTCTGGTGATATAATATCAAGAGTATTTTCATTAAAGCATAGATTAAAGAAGTCATTCCGAATCTTTAATGCTCTATCTAAAAGTTTCTCTATAAAACTTATATCACAATTTTCATTTAAATTTATTTGCTCAAGCTGCTGTTTAAAACTTGCATTTTCAATATTTTTTGCGATTTCATTTAAATTACTGTCCCGATTATAAAAAAGATTTTGCCAGACAGCATCCATTTCTGTAACGCCATTTATATGAATATGCAAGTCATTAAAACCTCCGACTTGCAAAAATAAATCTTGAACAGGCTTTATATTAGGTGATAATAAAACTGTATATCTGCAATTGGGAAGAATATAATCATTGAAAATCTTTCTTACTTTAGAACTATCTGATAAATCACTTGAAGAAATTCTATCATAAGAAACTAAATATGCAGCAATTAAAAATGCAGGAGACATATCTTCAATAAGATTCTGCCATTCAAGGAATTTTTCTTCTTTTACAAAGATTTTCTTATCTTCATTTATTTCAAGAAACTCCTTGCTTAAGTCATTACAAACTCCTTTTACAAATAAACAAGAAAGAGAATCAATTCTACATTCACACTCTGTAGAGTCAAATTTTTCAGCTATAACCTGCTTGTAAAAATGGTCTGGTATTTCATTGTTCATCTGCCGCATTTTTATAAGCAAATGCCGCTTTATATCTTCAATTCTAAGCTTATCCGTAGCGGAACTTTCATTTTTATGAAGATAATAACTCAGAGAAAGAAAATCTTTTTGAATAAGAGATAAAGGATTTATTTTCATTCTATTTCAAGAATGCTAGATTCTTTTTCTGAATCCAACTTTGTTTCTTTATTATTTTTACTTGTATTTCCAAAGATTGTTTTTAGCACAACATAAGAGTTATTTTTGTAAAAGTCCAAGTTAAATTTTCCAGTTAAATATCTACTTAAATTTTTATGGGCAGCGACTCTTTCACAAAAATTTTTTATTTCGCCATTATTTTGATTTGAAAAATCTATAAAGAACAAAAAGAACGGACAAGTAATGAAAATTTCGCACAAAGGAATATCTTCTACAAGAATAGAGTTAATAGCTTTTAAATTTTCATAGAAAACAGCGGTAGAATTCTCTCTATTTATCTTTACATTGCTTTTTTCAAATACTTTATTAACAGGATTATACTCTGCTAGTTCCTCAATAATTACCGAATTAAACATTAACAAAATATACTCTTGCATTTTTTCATATACAAGATTATTTTTGTCAGGGACATTGCTAAATGCATAATACATACGTGTTGTTATTTTTGCTAAAACATAAGGTTGAATGTATTTTCCAAGCCTCTTTATAAAATTCATCCATTGATTTATTTCATCTTCAAATGAAGAAATATTTTCTATATCTGCTAAATCTATAATTCCATTATTTTTTTCAGTAGATTCTCTACTAGTTGTTTCAGAGGAACTTGAATCATCTGAAACCATCAAATATTCTCTAGGCTGACAGTTTTTTCTTAGAATTTCTTCAAAAGCTTCTCCTGCATCAGTTGCTCTTATTATATCAAAAATTGATGATATAAGATTGTAAATAGAATATTCAAGATTATCTTTGGTTTTCCCATTCTGTGCCTTAAAATTCCTACTACAAGAATACGGAAGCTGTGCGATATAGCTTCCAATATTTTTTTGCTTAAATAATTTTTGTTTATTATTCTTAGTTATTTTGAAAATTCCAGGTATATTTTTAGTCGCAGATCTTAAATATGCTGTCATTACACACATCGTATGACGCAAGTCTATATCACTGTCTAATGCTGCATAATTTGCCATATCGGATAAAGAAAAATCATAGTTATTAGTTTTATTATTTTTTACTAGCTGTGCAAAATTACGTACAAAGCCTATTCTTATCATATAATTAAAAATAAGCTCAGGATTTGTATACATCAATCTTGATAGAACCATGCCCAAAACAAACAAAGCGCTGTTTAAAGAACGGTCAAGTGAAACTGGCTGCAATTGATAATAATCGTTAAAAATATCTTTTTTATCTTTGCAGTTTGATAAAAAATCAAAAATTACGCAACAAATAATATATGGACGTTCTGCAATAAGATTTTCATCTATATGGTATTGGACTAAGTCCTCTGAGAATATATTTGTAATATCTCTTACATCAAGTGGAAACATTTTTGAATTTCCACTTGCAAATCTTTGAAACACTCTATAAAAGTCAATTTGACTACGAAGCGGCAAACTTAAAATAAAGTCTATATAAGCTGTTATCTGATAATCATTCTTTATTCCCAATGTATTAAAAACTGATTTTATAAAATCAAGCAAATTTACTTCTAGATTTTCAATACCATATTTTATTAAGATCTCTGGCTTATTGTAATAAAATACTGAATTTTTATTTTTAAGTCCTAAATAATTTAAACTATCTAAAGAAATTCTGTATGCAGGTGGAAATATTTTTCTTATATATTGGTCAGTCAACTCTATTATTTGCTTTTCTTTATTATCTGCCGACAGCTTCTCAAAACGTTTTGATTGTTCCAATCTTATTTCAAGGGAAAAAAGCTCTAAATTGCCACTTACAACCGTTACAAATCCCTGCACACAAAGATACTTTCTAAGCGTCTCTAATAAATTCCAAGCTTTATTGCAATCTGTATCAACATCATCAATTATAAGCAAAAATGCTTTTTTACCAAGAAGTTCAAGACTTTCTTTTATCAATATTTTAAAATTTTTTCTAAGATCAAAGGCTGCCTTTGTAGCAGACAAGCCTTTTTCCATAATCATAAAATCATCATCCCAATAAAAAGGTTCTTTAGGATTATCATCAATTGATGGAAGACCTCTCGCCAGTTTATTTAAAATATTATTCCAAGATTTTTGCTTACATTCTATGCTACATTCATTTGATTTTTCATCAAATTTATTATAAACGCATTCGCGTATAAGAGAAATTATCGTTAAAAATATTGAAGTTTTATTTTCTATACGAGTCGGATCTAAAAAAGGAAGAACTTCAATACCACTAAGGGAATTTTCTGTAATATTCTTGTTAAAAAAATTCTTCAAAAATGTTGTTTTTCCAGTTCCTCTACCACCTTCAGCAAGAATGGTTTTATAATATCCTTCAAGAGCATCATTCCTAGTTATGTCTTGAAGATTTTCAGGTATTTGCTTTTGTATTAATTCTTTTGCCTTTGCAAATTCACTTTTATGAATTATGTTTTCTTCTCTAAAATTTTTTGAGTCTATTGTAAGGTCGATTATTGCTTTATTATTTTCCATAAACATATTTCTCTTCCCGAATTTTATAAAAAAATATGTATAATTTATGATTTTTAGAAAAATATAAAAATGTTTCCGTGTCTTTAACCATCTATTCCGCATATACCTCCGCCCTTTCCGCCATGGGGAAAATCCCAGCGTACTGAAAAAAAGGCTTGGAGCTGTACACGTTTACGTCCCTACCGGACATCAATAAACAGTTGCAACGTATTTTGTAGATTATAAATCAAATATTAAACCGCTGTCAATGAAAATCTAAAAAAGCTGTCTGCTGCAATATCGCATATAAAGTAAGGTTTGCAAAAGCCGATGGGATTGCTCTGGTTACGTGTATCAATTGCTGAACGTATTGTCAGAGTTTTTTAGTTTTTCCAAAAACTTCCGGCAACAGTTCCATCTCCTACACCGGCTGTACAAGGTCGTACATCAGGTCGATTTTTTTTACGTTGGGCATCATGTCCAGCTGGATTGTTACGCGGCACCGCTTTTTGTTGACTGCGATTATTTTTCCTTCAAGGCCTTGGAGCGGTCCTTCGACTACTACGATTTTTCTGCCCGGCTCAAAGTAAAGCTTTGAAAAGCCTAGACGCTCGCCGCACCTCTTGAACTGCTCCACAATCGCAAGGTCTGTTCCCTTGAGTTCTGTTATGTCGCTGTTGGACTTTAAAAAATGATAGAAATTTTTCACTGTCTTTAATGCTGCAACGGATTCTGTGTTCAAGCAATCCGCCTCTAAAAAAATGTATCCGGGAAAAAGTGGCTCTTCAAAAGTTTTTCCTTTGCTTGTCCGCATCATTTTTTTGAAGAAGTAAAACTGAATCTTGCTGTTTTTTTCTATTTCTGAAAGCTTAGCCGCCGCCGCTTCCTTGAATTTTTCTTCGCTTCCAGTCTGCACCATTATGCAGTAATTTTCCATTTTTTGCTCTCCAGTGGGAATTTTAGAAAAAAGTTTACCATTAAGATTTTTTATTTGCAATCAGTTTTTAAAGTAAAAAATCCTGCCTTTTTTTTTCGGCAGGATTTATATGGTTCAATTTCGTCTTTTATAACTTAATGTCATTGCCGTACTTGATACTGCAATCTATAAATGATAGCTAGATTTTCGGGTCAAGCCCGAAAATGACATAAAAGATATTTTTGAGACATCCCCATTTTTTGCAAGCACTTTTAAATTTCAGTTCCGCTGCCTATAAAACAGCCGATTCCTTCTGTAATAAAGAGTTTTCTAAGCTTAACCACAATCTGCTTGATTTTTTCAGCTTCTTCCTCGCTGCAGTAGATTATGTACATTGTGTTGAGCTGCGGCCAAACTGCGTCTCCTAAATGCGGATTGCTGTAGCCTGCTCCCATTACAGGGGAAATTTTTGTGTAGTGCTTGCCTACTTTGTTTTTTTCAAATTCCTCAGCGAAGTCTTCTTCAAGTGCTTGGGAACAGATTATTTCAACACGCACACGCTGTATATTTTTTTCGTATTCATCAGCCATAATTTTCCTCCAACCAAAAACTAAGCGTTGTTTGCTTCAAGGGCTTCAAGCTTCTTTTGCTGAAGAGCTTCTTTCTTGGCAGCTTTTTTTGCGGCCTTTTTCATTCTTCTTGAGTTTATGATGTAATAGATAGAAGGCATAAGGAACAGTGTCATTACTGAACCGAATGTCATTCCGCCGAATGTTGTAAGGGAAATAGGCTGCATTGAAGTTGAGCCTTCTCCCGGGAAGAATGCCATTGGAGCAAGAGAAATAACTGTTGTAAGCGTACTCATCAAGATTGGACGAAGTCTGTTTCTTGCGGCTTCAACACAAGCTTCCTCAAGCTCATAGCCACGCTTGCGCAAAAGGTTCGTGTAGTCAACAAGAACAATACCGTTGTTAACGATTGTTCCTACCAGAACGAGCATACCCATGATTGTAACAACGCTAAGACGCTGGTTGACCATTGCGTAAGTCATCATAACTCCGATGAACGAGAACGGAATTGTAAGAATAACAATAAACGGGTCAATCAATGATTCAAACTGGCTTGCCATAACAATGAAAACCAATGCCGCTGCAAGAAGAATAATTGCGCCGAAGTTCACAACTGCTTCCATCATGTCTTCGTAATCTCCGCTTATGGAGATTGTTACTGCGTCATCTTTTGGAATGTTGTCGTTTATAATCTTTAAAAGTCCTGTCTGAATAACGTCAAGGGAAACTCCTGAAATTGGCTTTGCCTTAACGTGGATAATTCTGGACTGGTCTTCACGCAGAATTGTAACAGGCGAAAGGTTTTCCTCGTAATGCGCAAAGCTTGAAAGAGGAATTCTCTGTCCCATTGAATTCACTACGGAAACCTGATCAAGGTCAGCGAGCTTTTTCTTGTCTTTTTCTGCAAGGCGCACAATAACGTCAATGTCGTCTCCGAGCTTTGTGTAGCGGCTGGCAGTTTTTCCGTTGATTGCCGCATTGATTTCTGAGCCGACGTTGTAAATGTTCAAGCCAAGCTCATACATTCTGTCGCGGTCAACTACGATTTCAGCCTGAGGAAGTCCGTCTTCAACATCACTTGAAACTTCTGTTACAAATTCAGTCGCCTGCTCCTTGAGGATTTTTTCAACTTGGGCGGCAGTGTTGCGTACAAGATCAAGGTCGTTGCTGCGGATGTCGATGCTCATTTCTCCAGAAGACGCGCTGTTTGAATTTGTTGCGAATGAAAGCGTTGCGCCTGGAATTGTGTTGAAATATTTTCTAAGCTTGTCTTTTGCAGACTTTTCGTTGTCCCAGCCTTTTTCGCGTTCTGCGGCTTCGTACAAAGTCCAAGTGATTGCGCCTGTGTTTGTTTCGGAGCTTGCGGAAATTACGCTTGTTCCGCCGACTGTTACAGATGTGTATTTTACGCCAACGAGCTCTTTTTTTCCGATTTCCTCAAGAGTTCTTAAAGTGTCTTCTGTAACTTCAAGAGTTGTTCCCATTGGAAGCTCGACTTCAATTCCGACTGTGTTCGATGCGGATTCAGGCATGAAGATAAAGCCTACAAATTTTACGCTTATTATAGAAAGAACAAAGCAGCAGACAAGAATAGTGATAAATGACTTTCTGTGGTGAAGAACGAAGCGAACGCCCTTTGCATATCCGTTGTCAAGGTTCAAGAAGAATTTGTTGAATGCTTGGTTTATTCCGTAGCCAATTCCGCTTTTCTTTTCGTCAACAATCTTGTCGATTTTAAGATAGCTTGAACAGAGAACTGGAACAAGGGCAATCGCAACAATCAGCGAGCACATCAAAGAGAAAATAATTGTGTAAGCAAGGCTGTCGAACATCTGTCCCATGATTCCGAGTTTTTTTCTAAAGAGAATCATCGGAAGGAAAACACATACAGATGTCAAAGTTGAAGCGGTTATGGAAGTTACCATTTCCTGGCTTCCGAGGATTGCCGCTACTTTTGGTTTGGCGTCTCTTTGGCGGTAAGCGTAGATGTTTTCAAGAACAACGATTGAGTTGTCTACAAGCATACCGATTCCAAGAAGAAGTCCCGCCATGGAAATCATGTTTATTGTCATGCCTTTAAAGTACATGAGCATAAGTGTTACAAATACTGAAATCGGAATTGAAAGTCCGATGATAAATGTACTTTTTAGAGAGCGCAGGAATATAAACAAAACCGCAACGGCAAGAAGCGCGCCCTGAACAACAGATGAAACAACTTCATTGATTGTCTGTTCAATAATGTCTACTGTGTTTGAAGTTTCAACAAGCTCAACTCCAGCAGGAAGATCCGCCTTGAGTTTTACAATAGCTTTTCTTACGTTCTTTGCGGCTGTAACGGAATTCTTTCCGCTCTGCTTTTGAATCATAAGCATTACGCAAGGCTTTCCGTCCAAATATGCAAGAGTGCTTTCGTCTTTGTAGCCGTCATAAACATCGGCAATGTCGCGGAGCTTTACAGTGATAAGCCTTGAGCTGTCCAAAGAATCCGGCTTGTAAGTGATTACCGTGTTCTTGAGGTCTTCCAGGCTTTTGTATTTTCCGCTTGTTTTAATAGTATAGTTTTTGTCGCCAGAAGTGATTGTTCCGCCTGAGCTTTGAACGTTCTGCGCGCCAATCATTTGTGCGATTGTGGAAATTGAAAGCCCGTAGGCTTCAAGGCGGTCTCTAGGAATGTCAACGTTTATAGATTCCTCGCGTCCTCCGATAACGTTTGCAGAAGCAACACCATCAAGCTGCTCAAGGCGCGGCTGGATTGTGTCCTCGGCGATTGTTCTAAGCTCTTCCGGGGTCAAGTCGCCCTGAACTACAATGTTCATAATTGGCATCATTGAAGGGTCAAGCTTAAGTGTGATTGGTGAATCTGCGTCATCAGGCAAATAGCTTCGGACAATATCAATTTTATCGCGGATTTCTATGGCCGCTGTGTCGAGGTTTGTTCCGTAGTCAAATTCAAGAAAGATAATGCTTGCGCCTGACTGCGACTGCGACTGCATTTTTTTAAGTCCGCTAAGTCCAGAAAGTGAGCTTTCCATAGTTCTTGTCAAGCTCTGCTCTACTTCTTCCGGACCTGCATCGTCGTAAGCTGTATAAACGAGCATATACGGCAAGTCCATGTCTGGATACATATCTACCGGCATATCGAATATACAGAAAATTCCCAGTGCGACCATTATAAAAAAGATCAGCAATGTTGTTACTGGTTTATTTACACATTTTTCTGAAAATGTCATATTTTAGTCCTTGTTTTCAGTTTTGCTTTCAACTGCTTTTCCAGAAATTGAAAGAATCTTTACTTTGGAACCGTCGCTCAAAAGAGACTGTCCTTTTACGATTATGATGTCGCCTTCTTTGAGTCCTTCCTGAATTTCTGTCTTGTTGTCTACAGAAAGTCCTTCTTTTACAGAAACCATGTTTACGCTAGATTCTGCGTTTTCTGACTTGGCTGTAAATACGTAAGGCTTGCCGTCGCGGTAAACAATTGCGTCATTTGGAACAACAACTGCTCCTTCAATTGTGTCAGTTATAAGCTTTACGCGAGCATACATTCCGGCTTTAATTCTTGAGTCAGCTGGCTCAACTTTGAGCTTGGCAAGCATTGTGCGGCTTGTTGTGTCCAAAACCGGCGAAACTTCAAAAACACGCGCCTTGAATTCAACTCCCGGATAAGCGTCAAAAGTTACAACTGCTGTCTGATTTTCGCGGATTCTGCTGATAAAGCGTTCTGCAACGTTTACCTTTATCTGAAGCTCGTCTGTGTCGCTGATTTTTGCGATTGAATATCCTTGGGAAACCATTGTTCCGATTGTAGGTGGAAATGAAGTTACTCTTCCTGAAATCGGAGCTTTTACCGGGTTTTCGCTGTAGTTCATTCCTGGGCGGCTCGGGTCAACGTAAGCGATAATCTGGTCTTTTTTTACAACATCGCCTACAGCAACTCTTATGCGGGAAATTTTTCCTGCCGCGTCTGGGTAAACGTCAACTGCGGAAACAGAAGAAACATCTCCGCCGAATTCCAAGTAGTCGTCAAGATTTCCGGCTTGAACAACATCTGCGTTTACAGCGTAAATTGTTTCAGTTTCTTCTTCCTTTGCTGCTTTTTCTGATTTTCCCTTGCAGGAAACCAATGCGGATGACAAGATTGCCGCTGCCATCAAGATAAAAGGTAGTTTTGCGCTTGTTTTTTTCATTTTATTTTTCTCCTCCGATGAGTTTTGTATTGAGGGTTGTTTCCAAGTCAAGCAATGCTGAAATATAATTGAACTTTTGGTTTGCAAGTCCGAGCTTTGCAGTGTTAAGCTGATTTTCTGCATCGCGCACATCAAGAAGCTCTGTAGTTCCGTTGCGGTAAGCGCGCACTGTCATGTCGTAAGAACGCTGGGCAAGTGTTATGCTTCTGTTCATGGACTGAATCTGCTCGCGCGCCTGAACCAAAGTGTCTACAGATTTGCGGACTGTCATTTTTTGGTTTTCAAGGAGCATTTCTCTGCTTACCTTGAGCTTGTCAAGATTCGCCTGCAAGTCCTTTGCCTGTTGTCTGTTTGCCGAGAATGGAAGAATGTTTGTAAGATTCCAGCCAATCGTAAAGCTTAGAGAACCTGAATCCGTCCAATCGCCGCCTGTAGGAAATCCGCCTTTGTCTGCGTCAAGGAAATCTGTGAGCATCGGCTTGAATCCGTAGCTAATATTGAAAAACGGAGTGTAAGTGCTAAGGTTCAAAGCGTCAAGATTGCGCTGAAGCTGCTCAATGTTCTTGTCAATTGCCTGAAGGTCTAGGCTGTTGTTTCCGTAGCGTTCAATAAGAGTGTCGTAATGCAAGTCAACATAAAAAGGCTCAATGCTTCCCTGCAAAACAATGTCCGTTCCTACTGGAAGTCCCAAAAGAAACGCAAAAGTGTCAAGCTGCTGGCGGAATTCACGCTCAATCTGGGCAACTTCCGGGCTTTTGTTCTGGTATGTAACCTGCGCCTGAAGCATCGAAAGCTCTGGAACCATTCCATTTTTAAAGTTTGCTTCAGCCTGAACCATGCGTCGTCTTGAATTTTCAAGAGTTGTTTTCTGCAAATTTAAATTTTCCTGCTGCAAGAGAAGTCCGTAGAAAAGTTTTTTTACATTTACTTCTGTTTCAACAAGGCTCTGCTCGTAGCTGATTTTTCCGGCTTCGTAGCCTGCTTTTGCAGCTCTTATCTGCTGAATCATTGCAAGGCTGAAATTCCAGTCAACAGAAAGTGTTGCAATTCCTGTCCATTTCATGCTGTCTGTTTCTTCAATTTCAGGAAGTCCATGAAGCTTCATCATTGTGTTTGTTCCCGCCAAATTTGAAGAAATATCTGTAGTTCTGTTAAGAGTTCCCATCGCCTGAACTGTCGGAAGCAAAACATTCCAAGCGTTCTTTCCTGCGCGTTCCTTGATTTCAAGGTCAATGTCGGCAGTTTTGAGCGTGTGGCTGTTTTCTAGCGCGTAATCCACGGCTTCGTAAATTGTCAATTTTACAGTTTTTTTGTCAGACTCATTTTGCTGCTGGGCTTCCTGCGCAAAGACAAAAGCTCCAGACATAGCAATCAAGACTGAAATCTTAAAAAATGTCTTTTTGCTGAAAATCATTTCTTTCCTCCTGAAATATTATTTTCTTTATTATCAATAAAATTAATTCCTTTTTCCATGCAATAGAAAAAATCCTTCATTGCGGCGTGAACTGATTCCTCTGGAAAATTATGAAGCTCGTTGTGAAGCAAGAAAAAAATCGGCATGTGGAAAATCCAGGAGAACATAATCTGCACATCCATTTTTGGAGTTCCAAAATCTGGAATCTGGGTTATAATGTCGGCGTTGAGAATGAAAGACGTAAAGTCAAGCTGCTCGTCTTTGCCAATTGCCATTTCTCTTTTTTCGTGCATTGATTTGATGTTAAAATCATCCTGCGTATTTTGGAACGTAAGCCAGCGGCAAACATAAAGCAAGCCCTTTCGCTTTAGGAAAAATTCAATTTCAGTTTCCATAAAAATGTAAATACATTCCGCGCTGTTTTTTGCGTAAAGAAGATTCTGCTTGATAACATGAAACAAATTCAGGCATTCTTCCTTTATAAGAGATTCGAACATTTCTTTTTTTGAACTGAAATTTGTGTACAGGCTGCTTTTTGCAAGTCCGAGTTCTTTTGCAAGCTCTTCAATTGTAGTTTTTGAAAATCCCACACGGCGCACAACATTTCCGATTGCTGTAAAAAATTTGCAAGGTTTCTTTAAAGAGTGAATTTCCTTGCTGCAAAGAAGGTCAAGCTGGGAAAGCCTGAGCGCATCAGTGTTTTTTATGTCATGTCCAAGTCCGCCGGATATAATGAACTTGGAAAGTTTTTTTGCATATTCGTGAATATTTTCATCTGAATCTTGAAGTTTTTTGTCCAGCAGAATAAAATCTCTTGCGCCTTGGAAAAAAATCATTGTGGCGGAAATATAAAGAGTTTTTTTGTAAACTTCAATGTCCGCAATATTTCCGAAGCTGTCAAAAATATTTTCTAAATTTAAATCTGAAATATTGTGTTTTTCTATTTCAATTAAAAAATTGTCAATGCTGAACTCAAGCGAATTTGAAAGTATAAAATAGAAGTATGATTTTTTGTTGCAAAGGAGAACTATGACTTTTTCAAGAATAGAACCTTCGTTTTTGTCTTTTTCGCATTCTTTAATTGTGTCCGCAATATCGTCAAGAATTAAAGATTTCATCGCATTTTCCAAGTCTTCGCGGCTTTTAAAATGTTTATAAATAGCAGGTTTTGTAATGCCGGCTTTTGCAGCGATTTTTGAAAGTGAAATTCTCTCAAAAAAAAGCATATCGTAAAAAGAGAATGCTGACTGAATAATTTTGTCTCTGGTTGAATTCTTCTTCTTTTCCATACTTGCCTATAGCGTTACCGAATAATCGGTAACTGAAAATATAAACAACATTTTAATGTAAGTCAATAAGATACAGAAAAAAAATTTGTTTTTTTTGATAAAATCACGTTAATTCAAAGCAAGATATTTTATTGTCATTGTCGGGCTTGACCCGGCAATCATTGAACTTTTGCATTAGTAAGAACATTCGACTGTTTCGTCGGTTAAAGGATGCGGAAATTTTAAATAATCTGCAAAGAACTGCATTTTTTCATTTTGGCTGCAAAGCGAATTATAAAGTTTGTCTCCGCGGACTGGAAAACCAAGCCAAGCTAAATGGCATCTTACTTGGTGGCGGTAGCCTTCTTTTATAGAACATTTTGCAAAAAGATTGTCTGTGTCCATAAAAATTTCTGTAGTGTAAATTTTTTCACTGCATTTTTTTTGAGCCGCCTTTCCAGAATTGCTTGTTACAGGACGAACTTGTGCAGATTTTAAAGAAAAAGGTCTGAATTTTGAAGAAACTGTATATTTTTTTATACTATCTGATTTATTTTCTGGCAAAAATTCAGCTGGGGGAAATCCTTCTGCCAATTTTTTAATTTTCTGACATTTTGCGGAATATCCTTTTAAAAACTTCCCTTCACGCTGAAAATTTATAAACGCATTGTAGCTTTCTTGTGTCGCAGCAATCAAAAGCAAGCCTTCTGTTTCCGTGTCAATTCTATGCACAAGCCCGTGCTCTATTTCTTTTTTCCCTGAAACTTCCAAAAGATATGGGTACAGTTTTGCAGCCTGAGTAAACGCGCATTCGTCCCCTTCAAAAAGCGGCGCGCTCGGAAGACCTCGAGGCTTTTTTATAACAACAAACGGATTTTTTTTTGTCGGCTCAATGACAATCTGTATCTGTTTTTCTGTATCCATTGTCTGCTACTTGTCCTTTGGAAGAATTACTTTTGTGTAGTCGCGCTTTAAAAGTTTCATAACTTCTATAAAACGTTCCGGCGTTGGAGATTTAAAAGTTGAAATCTTTTCTTTTCCCGGAATTTTTATTTTCAAAAGCCTTGCGTTCAGCATGAGAGTTGCCTTTGGAAATTTCTTATCCTGATGCGCATAAATTCCGTCGCCAAGAATAGGACAGTTCAGGTATTTCATGTGCACCCTTATTTGATGAGTTCTTCCAGTGTTTATCCGGACTTTCATCAGCGAATATTCTCCGTAGCAGCTTATGCACTCGTAGTAGCTTTCGGCAGGCTTTCCTTCTTCCGTTCCAACTACCGCCTTGAATCTTTTTCTTTCTTTTGGGTCGCGGATTATATTTGTCTGAATAATTCCATGCTGATGCTGCGGACGGCCAATGCAGATTGCAATGTATTCTTTTACAATTGAACTGTGGTTTCTAAACTGGGCTGAAAGAAATTCTTCTGTGTCGTGATTTTTTGCAGTTATAATTATGCCGGAAGTTTCCTTGTCCAGTCTGTGAACAATTCCCGGCCTGCGGTTAGAAAGAATTTTTGAAACCTGCCCTTCCTTCAGTTCTGGAATTGATTCTCTTCCCCAGTGATATAAAAGCGCATTTACCAAAGTGCCTTTCCAGTTCCCCGCGGCAGGATGAGTCACCATTCCCTGCTTTTTATTTACAACGCAGACATTTTCATCTTCATAAATAATATCAAGCGGAATATTTTCAGGCTCAATATTGTCTGGAACATTTTCTTCCCACTGAATATCGATTATATCGTTCGCTTTTACTTGGCACGAAATTTTTTGCTTTTTTCCGTTCACTTGAATGCAGACAATTCCGCTTTTCAGTTTGCTTCTGTTCATTCCGTTTGGAAGAGAAGCAATGTATTTATCTAGCCGGATTTCGCCTTTGTATGTTGGAGGAACTTTATTTGTAAAAAAAGACATCTATTGCTCCGAAGTTAAATTTTCATTTTTTGTATTTTCGCTTTCTTGAAACGGAACTACTATAATCTGATCGTGGCTTTCAAGAATTTTCTGCTGGCGTTTTTTTTCGTTGTGGCGTTTTACAAGATTTATCGCAAGGTCTGAAAATCCAATAATCACGCCCGCGCCAATTGAAGCGCAAAAAATTTTCATCTGCTCCCCTTCCGAAAAAGAAGTTCCTTTAGTAAAGGGCGTTTCAAAAGTTGAAGAGTTTCCAGAAAAATACTGGTATGCGCTGTAGCCTAAATTCACACTGATTGCGACAAATGGAACTGCTCCAAGGGAAACAATTTCAAACCGGCGCAAATCTTTTGACCACTGCGGAAATTCATTTTCGGTGTATGGCTCTGGCTCAGAATCAGTTTTATCCGAAGACTGCGAAAAAACTTGCAACGGTAAAAAAAGAGACAAAATAAAAACAGACAAAATAAAATGAAAATTTTTCATCCTGCTAAGAGTAGTCGCGCTCGCCAAACAAAGCCGTTCCTATGCGGACCAATGTGCTTCCTTCTTCGATTGCAATTTTATAGTCGCCGCTCATTCCCATGCTAAGCTCGTTTATTTCAAGTGAAGGAAAACTTTTATTAAGTTCATCTTTTAAATTTCTTAGCTCAGAAAAAGATGCGCGGATAAGTTTTTCATCCTGAGTAAAAGGCGCCATCGTCATAAGTCCTTTTGGAACAATGTGCGGATAAATTCCATTTGCGCAGTTTTCTACTGATTTTAGCAAAACAGATTTTTCCTTGTAGCCGCTTTTTGAATCTTCGCCAGTGTGAATCTCAAAGAACACTTCGATTTTCTTTTCAATTTTTGCGCATTGTTTTTCAATTTCCGCCAAAAGTTCTTCTCTATCCACGGACTGAATGCAAGATGCGATTTCAACTGCTTTTTTTACTTTGTTTGTCTGAAGGCTTCCAATTATATGAAGTTCTGGCTTGATTTTTGAAACTGAATTTATCTGCGTGAATTTTTCAAAAGCTTCCTGCACTCGGTTTTCTCCAAAAAGTGTTTGTCCAGTTTTTAACGCAGCCAAGACATCTTCCGCAGGATGGAATTTGCTTACAGCGCAAAGTTTTACGCAGCCTTCATTTCTGCCGGATTTTTTTTCAGCTTCTTTAATCTGATTTCTAACTGATTCAAAATTTTCTGCAATTTGTTCTGCTGTCATTTTTTGAGCCTCTTTTTACATTTTATCAGATTGCTTGAGTTGGCTCAACAGATTAGAAATTTTTATAAAATCTTCAACTGATAAATTTTCCGCGCGTTCGCTTTTTGAGATTCCGCATTTTTCAAAAAACTCTTCCGCTGAAATATTTTCCGGGAGAAGAGGCTTTATGTTGTTCTGGATTGTTTTTCTTCTTGCGGCAAAAAGAGCGTGAACAACTTTTACAAAAAGCGCAGAGTTTCCGCTGAAAGGCTTTTCTTTTTTTGTCATTACAACCGCCTGAGACGAAACTGTAGGACGTGGCCAAAAACTGCTTGAGCCAAGAACAAGATCCAGTTTTACATTATAACCCCACTGGCACAAAACGCTGAACGCCGAATAATTTTCAGTTCCCTTTTTTGCCGCCATTCGCTGGGCAACTTCTTTTTGAACTGTAAAGACGCATTTTTCAAATACAACATTTTCTGTAATCGTGTCGGCAATAAAAGTTGCCGCAATGTTGTATGGAAGATTTCCAAAAAGTTTTGAAGGCTTTTGTGGATTTTCAGCGAATGATTTTTTCCAGTTTTTTAAAACATCGCCTTCCACAATTTTAAACTGCCCTGATTTTTCCTGCTGTTCAAAAAACTGCTTTAATATAGAAATAAAGCCTCTGTCGATTTCAAAAACTTCAAGATTTGCGCCGCTAAAAAGAATCAGTTCCGTCATGCAGCCAAGTCCAGGTCCGATTTCCCACACAAGCTCGTCTTTTTTCAATTCAAGAAGAGAAATAATTTTTTCCCTTGCAGACTGGTTTATCATAAAATTCTGTCCGAATTTTTTTTGCATTGCCATTCCTGCCTGCTCAAGAAAAGCTTTTAATTCAGATGGCGAATTATAATCAGGATGATTCATGTTTGCTCCAAAAAGTTAAAATTCTACAAGCGGCAAAAGCGCAAAAAGTTCTGCCGTCAATTTTATTATCTGATAAAGAAAATTTATTATAGCTCCAAAGAACGGAGAAAGAAAAGGTATCATAAAAGAAAGCAAAATTGCAACCATGGCAAAAGTCAAAAATATACTTACGAGCGGACAAACTGCAACAGAAGCAAAAATTCCTCCGGGAGCTGCTGATTTAAAAAGCGCAAGACTTACTGGAAAAGTTGCGCTCTGTGCGCCGGCAGAAGCTGAAAGTGAATCTGAAATTTTTTTAGGAAAAAATGATTGAAAAAAACGTTTAAATGCGTTTCCAAAAAGAAGGATTCCTGCAAGCGCGCCATAAGAAAGTATAAACGCCGCTGAAAAAATATCGTCAGGAAAAATCATGCAGTGAAGCAAAAACACAAAGCAAAGAACCTTGAAAAAATTTACTTGAACACAAAAGAAAATTCCACAGAAAAGCAAAATCAAGGAACAAAGCAATGCGCGGAACAACGAAGGCGAAAGTCCTGCAAACCATACAAAAAATAAAATTCCAAAAAGCCTAAGCCAAAAGTCAAATTTTTTTCCAAGAATTTTTTTTCCAGTTCCGCCTGCAATTGATGAAAAAAATGAAAGATGCATTCCGCTTAATGCAAGAACGTGGGAAAGTCCCGCATTTCTAAAAGTTTCGCATAAGGAGCTGTCCGTGTATTCTCTTGAGCCGGAAAGCAAAGCCAAAATAAAACCGCCTGCGCTTCCCCAGCCGTACATGAGCCTTTTAAAAGCAAGCCTGCAAAAAGACCTGAATCTGGAAATTTTTTGTTTAAATGACGAAGACTGCTCTAATTGCTCTGCGCTTTCTGCTGAAAAGAATGACTTTGAAAATTTTCCATAAAAACTTATAGCTTCACCTTCTTCAATGATTACTCCGTTTTTTGAAGATGAATATATTTTTCCGGGATACAAGGATTCAACGATTTTTGCAGGAACGAGAACTGAAATTTTTCCAGATGCCTGCGAATTTATTTTTACGCCTGAAATTTCTCCTGAAACAGAATTAAGTTTTATTTTCAGAATATAAGATTTTCCATAAGAAATTTTTGAAGGATTGGAACAAACTATGCCAGATGCTGTTTCTATTTTTTCCAAAGGAATCAGGCTTTTGTATGGAAAACGCTCTTTGCATTTTAAAAAGCCTGAGTAAATAAAAATACAAAATATTACCGCCGCTAAAACAAAAGGACTTAGAAAATTTTCTTTTAAGAATTCTACCACTTTAGTTTTGCAAGGGCATTTTTTGCGGCAGCTATAACCTCCTCTGGATAATCAAGATAAGTTGCATAAAGCAGGCTGTCAAAAGCGGCCTTGTCGCCCATGTCCCCCAGTGAATTGATTAGAGAAAGCACAACGGCTTTGCTAGGAGGCAGATTTTTTTCAGTTTGCTTGTTCAGAAAATCAAGATAAGATGAAAGCGTCGAAGAAGTTTCTGCAGAAGAAACAGATGCTATATTTTTTATTGTAGAAGAAAAGTCTTCGTCAGAAAGATTTCCGTTTTCATATTCTTGTTTAATTCCGTTAAAGCATGAAGCAATTAAAGACGCGGCTCTAGTCCATTGTGTGTCAGAAAATACTTGAAGGCAGACAAGAGTCAAATCCAGCTTGTTTCCTGAAAAATCAGGTTTTGCTCCTTCAATATTATATATAACTGACGACAATGCGTTTTCTGCAGCTTCTCCGCAAATTTTTTTTGAAATTTTTGGATTTTCATCAAGTCTTTTTAAAATCAGAATCTTTTTTTCAATTGGAACTGTTGATAAAAACTGAAGAATTTCTTTTTCACTTTCGTTTGCAAGTCCGCCATAAGATGAAGCCAAAATTGCGCTGTAAGACGGCCAGACATCGAGAATGTCAGCGATAAAAAGCATATTAAACGACGCGGAATTTCCGTAGGAGCTCATAAAAAGAACTGCCTTTAAAAGAGCCTCGTCCATTTCCTGCGATTTTTGCATTTTGCTGTAGAAAAAATCATTTACAAGATAAAGATTTTCCGGCGCCTGAAAAACAGAAAAAGCGTCAATAACCGCAATCTTTATTTTTGAATCGCTGAAAATTTTAAAGATTGTCCTGAGCTTTTCAGAGATGATTTTTTCCTTGCCTTTGCTGTTTCCTGCTGTAAGCGATTTTACAGAAGTTTCCACAAGATTTATAAAATCAGCATCTGAACTAAGAGCGTCATAGGCTGAAATTGAAAAGTCAAGAGCTGCGATTGCAATTGAAGAATCTCCTGCCGCGCTTGACGACTCAACAACTTGTTTTTTTTCAATCAAGTTTCCTTTGTAAAAATCAGACATATAAGATTCCTGCGCATAGCAAAATCCGCAGACTGAAAGAGCAATTAAAAATATTTGTTTAAATAAAATTTTTTTCATAGCAAATCTTCTTCAATAAAATAAATAATATAAAATATATAGAAAAATTTCTATACTTTCTTGTATTCTCAAAAACTACTGGCTTGAATTTTCCTGCTGAATATTTTCTTCGGTGCTGTTTTCTTCCTGAGCCTGATTTTCTTCCGAAGAAGCCTGCTCAATCGCCTGATGAATTTCTTTTTGCTCCTGCGGAATCACGTTGTAAACAAACGCGAGAACTGTGTTTCTCATGCCTTTGTCAATGTGCGTGCATTCAAAATGAATTCTTGACTGACCAAGCTGGCTGTTCCACTCAACCGCTCTGATTACGCCGTGCATGACAACGAGCGCGCCGTTTATTTCAAACTGAATTTTTATGCGGACATTTGCTTTTCCTTTTCCGCCGATTCTTATCATCGCTCCGTCTTCGCTTATGTCTTCAAGAAGGCATTTGTATCCGGGCGCAGTTTCAACTTTGTCGTATTCGATTTTTTCGCCTTGCTGGACAATGTACATCTGCGCATAAATTTCGCATTTGCATCTTATTGACTGCCGTTTTTGAGTTCGGTCAAGTTTTGTTGAATGCATTAAAAACAAAGCTTTGTCGCTTCTGAAAATTCCAGTTCCTATAACTTTTGTGTCAAACGCATATCCAGCGTCTCCGTTTCTCCAAAAGTAAACTGAAATTTCTTTTCCGTCCCATTCAGATTCAGAAAGAAATTCCGGCCGCTTGGACTGCTTTGAAATTTGATACGGAAGAAGAATTATGAGCTGAGTTCCGTTGTTTAAAATGCGCGACTTGAAAACGCCTTTGCCTTTTAAAATGACGCTTAGCTTTTGATTTGTGTCAAGCGATTTTGTGCTTTCTATTCCGCGTTTGTTTTCCTTGTCAAGAATTACGCGCGTTTTGAATTTGTAAAGTTTTTCAAGAAATGCCTGAACTTGAGTTGAATCCTCCGCGCCTTTTTGCTTTGCCTCTTCGATTACTGAAGAAATGCATCTGTTCACGGAATTTTCTGAAATGTAAAGCGAAAGAGGCTCTTCAATTCCGCATTTTTTTGCAAGCTGCCATAGCGCGGAAATTTCAGAATGCTTGAATCCGTAGTCAAAGCCCTTTGAGAAAAAATTCATTTTTTCAGTTGAAGCCTTGTACAATTTTAAAAGCGCAAAAATAAAAGCAAGAATTATAATTGCGGAAATTACAGCAGGCACAAAACCACCTCCAAGAATTTTATGCGTTTACATATTTATTATAGTAAATTTTGCAGTTTCTTGATAGTATAACATACCAAAATGAAAAAAAGATACATTTTAGCAGAGTTTTTAGTTGTTTTTGTTTTTTTGCTGATTCCGCCGGTTTTTGCAGACAAAGGAGCTTATTTAAGCGAAGAATTTTCTTTTTCTGTGCTGGCTGAATTTTTTATTGCGGCGATTCTTCAGTTTCAATTTAAAATAGAAAACAAATGCGAAAAAAAATCTGCGGATGAAAAATTTATTTTTCTTGTAAACTCATTGAAATGGGGCGCGCTCACACTTGGATTTTTAATGCTGATTTTCGCCGCTGTTCACGTTTTTTCCTTTGCATTGAAAATTTCTTCCGCCCAAACTGAAATTTTATTTAGAAATCCTGAAAGCATTTTATCTTGGATTTTTCTTATTTTTACATTGGCTGCCGGAGCGTTTTTTGAAGAAGCCGTTTACCGTCAGTTTGTTCCAGAAACTTTAAATTCGCTTTTAGGAAAATGGAAAATTCCAGTTGAAATATTTTCAGTTTTAATTTTTGCGCTTGCCCACAGATATTTAGGCTGGATTTCTGTTTGCAATGCGGCTTTTTGCGGAGCAGTTCTTAGGCTTTGCAGAATAAAAACGGATTCAATCGTGCCTTCTGCCATGGCTCATTTTATATACAACCTTTCGCTTATTGTATTTTCCGTGCTGTTGTAAAAGTTTATAATCATTGATATAATAGGTAAATTATTTTTTAATATATTTTGCTGAGGAATTTTATGAAATATACAGATACAAGAGATAAAAAAGTTAGCGTTGATTTTAGAACTGCGGTTTTGAATGGAATGAATGCGGAAACTGGCGGACTTTATATGCCGACTGAATTTCCGCGTCTTGAAAATTCATTTTTGGAACGCAATCCAGAACCTTCATTCCGCGAAACTGCTTATGAAATGGCAAAGCCTTATGTTGAAAATGAAATTCCAGACACAGACTTGGAATCTATAATTCAGGATTGCTATCCATTTTCTTCAAAAGTTGTTCCGATTGATCCTGTAACTTATGTGCTTGAGCTTTTCCACGGACCAACTTGCGCGTTCAAGGATTTTGGAGCAAGATTTATGGCGCGTGTAATGTCATATTTCAACCGCTCAGAAAATGACAACCTTCACATTTTGGTTGCAACTTCCGGAGACACAGGCTCTGCTGTAGGAAGCGCGTTTCACAATGTTCCGGGAATCGATATTACAATTCTTTATCCAGACGGAAAAATTTCGCCATTGCAGGAAAAACAGCTTTCAACTTTCACAGGAAATGTCCGCGCATTGAAAGTAAAGGGAACTTTTGACGACTGCCAGAAACTTGTAAAAACTGCGTTTACAGATAAAGATTTAAGGTCTAAGTTCAGACTTTCTTCCGCGAACTCAATAAATATTTCCCGCCTTTTGCCGCAGGCTTTCTATTATATGTATTCATCTCTTGTTGTAAAAAAGAGAATTCCGTTTGACAGCAAAAATGGAGGGGACGCAATCATTGTTGTTGTTCCGAGCGGAAACTTTGGAAATCTTACATCAGGACTTATTGCGCGTGAAATGGGTGCGCCTATAACTGGATTTGTTGCCGCGACAAATTCAAATCACACAGTGCCAGACTGGATTGCAAGCGGTGAATACAAAACTCGCCCTTCTGTTGCAACATTGAGCAATGCGATGGATGTTGGAGCTCCTAGCAACTACGAAAGAATTGCCGCAATGTATTCGCTTGACCAAGTAAGGAGTCTTTTTGCTTCATACTGGACTGATGACGAAGGAACAATTGACGGAATAAAAAGCTGCAAAAATAAAACAGGATACGTAATAGATCCACACGGCGCAGTCGCCTGGAAAGCCTGGAATGACATTCGCGGCGGAGAAATGGAAAAACTCGTAAACGGCCAGAAAAATGATTTTACAAAGCCTGGTCTTACACCGAATGTTCCTTCCTGGGCAAAATCTGTTGTAGATAAAAAAGCATCTGCAATAATTCTTGAAACTGCTCATCCTGCAAAATTCGGCGCGACAGTTTACAAGGCAATCGGACAAGAGCCTGCGCTTCCTGAGCGTCTGGAAAAAGTTATTTCTCTTCCTGACAATGCAATTCCAATGAGCAAAGATTACGATTCATTCAAGGAATGGCTGGTTTCAAACTTGTAGATTTTTATAAAAAAGATGATGAACATAAATGTTACTTTTATATTCATCATCGGGCTTGCTCTTGAGATTTAGAGATTGTCGTATCAAGTACGACAATGACGTTATGAACTTATTGTTCAGCTCTTTTTTTCAGCAAATGCTAAAAAAATTATTCAGCTTTATATATAAGATTTCTTTTTTCAAGTTCCAAAAGAATTTTTTCTACTATTTGCTCTGGGGTGAACAAAGCCGTATCAATTTTTAAATCTGCAAAATCAAAACTGCTGTTGTCTATGTTGTAAAGTTTTTTATAACGGCGGCTGTCTTCTGAATCTCTCATCGCAGTGAAGCTTTTTATTTCTTCAAGTGAGCCGCCTTCTCTGTTTAGAATTCTTTGCGCGCGGACATTGTCATCAGCAATAAGGTAAACTTTTAAATCTGCTTCTTTTAACATCCAGATTGCAAGACGGCTTCCAAGAACACAGTTTTCTTTTTGAGCAAGTTCAACCTGCCTTGTGTCAACTGCAATGTCGTAGCTGTCATCGGTTTTTGCATTTTCAATTACCTGGGCAAGCGTAAGATTTTTTTCTTTCGCAAGCTGACGGAAAGTAAAATTTATAAGTTTTACATTCAATTTTTGTGCAAGCAAAGTGCTTACGGTTGTGTTTCCGCAGCCAGACTTTCCGCTTATGGCAACTCTAAGTTCTTTTCCATGAGGAATTTTATAATTCATAACAACTCCTTGCTACTCAATATTTTTGCCCTGCTCTCTTATGTTTTCAAGGGCGTTCTTTGCGTCAATTACTTTTTCGCCGACTTCTGTAAACTGATTTTTGCTTCCGATTGTATTGATTTCGCGGTTCGCTTCCTGACAGATAAAATCAATTTTTTTACCCGGAATCGGATTTTCATTTATTTCTTTTCTAAGAGCCTGCAAGTGGCTTTGAAGCCTGATGATTTCCTCGTTGATTGTGTACTTTACAATCATCGCCGCAGTTTCAGTCATTATGCGGTTTTCGTCTGCTTTGTCCGCAAGAAGCTCCTGAAACTTTGCTGAAATTTGCTCGCGGAATCTTTTTTCCATTTCAGGCTGCCACTTCTTAAAAAATGCGGCGCACTCATCAAGTGTAGAAAGTTTTTCAAGCAAATCACTTTTTAAATTTTCGCCTTCACGTTTTCTGTCTTCAACAAATTGTGCAAGAACTTCAGAAAAAACGCCTTCAATTTTTTTCCAGTAAGATTCAACGTCGTATTCATGGGAAACATTCAAAACGCCTTCCTGCGAAATAATCAGGCTCAAAGGAATTTCGGATTCTGATTTTCCCAAGGCTTTTGCAATTTCTAAAATCGCATCGCTGTACATTTTTGCCGCGGCTGGATCTGCGCTGACTTTTGCTGTTGAATTGTTGTCGCGAACCCTGATTGTCAAATCGATTTTTCCGCGGACAATTTTTTCGCTTACAGTCTTTCTGATTCTTGCTTCAAGCGGATTCAAAAAAGATGGAATGTTTACAGACAAATCCAAAAACCGTGAGTTGACTGATTTTATTTCGACGCTTATCTGCGTGTTTTCCACAATGGCTTCTTTAAAGCCGTAGCCTGTCATGCTGTTCATATATTTTTCCTAAACCTTAAATTTTTCAAGAACCATTTGTCCGACTTTAAAATTGTCGCCGGCTCCCATTGTAACAAAAACGTAACCGTCTTTTGCATCGGATTTTTTGCTCAACTCGCTTTCTATAATTTGAGCAGCCTCTTCAAATTCTTTTGCATAGACAACATTCGGATGATATTTTTTTGCGTGCTCGGCAAGAATTTTTCCAGTTACGGTTGAGCTGTCTGCTTTTTCGCGCGCGCTTCCGTAGATTTTATTTATGACAACTAAATCCGCACTTTCAAAACTTGATGCAAACTCTTCAAGCAAAGCCGCAGTCCGTGTGTAAGTGTGGCTCATAAAGTCAACGATGATTTTGTGGTCTTTATAAAATTGCCTGAATCCAGCCAAGGTTGTTTTTATTGCCGTCGGATGATGTCCGTAGTCGTCAATAAAAATTATGTCCTGTCCGAATTTATTTTTTGCGCGCCCAACAATTTCACTGCGGCGTTTTCCGCCTGAAAATTTTTCAAGACCTTTTTTTAGCTTGTCAAAATATTCCTGCGGATTTTTTCCGGCAGCTTTTAAAAGCCTGCAGCACAGAGCAAATGCCGCGGCTGCATTTCTTGCGTTGTGTTTGCCCGGCACATGAAGAGCGCATTCTGTTTTTCCGATTGTAAAGAATTGTTTTCCGCTTTCAACTTTTCCAAATGAAAGTTTAAAGTCGCCTTCTGCATTTTCTCCGTAAGGAATAAAATTTATGTCGCTTCGTTTTTCCTTTGCAAGAGCGGCAGTTTCATAAGCGCCTTTGTCGTCAGCGCAAAAAATCAAGTCGCCGTTTTGTGGAAGCTTGCAGATGTAGTCAACGAAAGCATTTTGAATGTCGGCAAAAGTCGGATAGTAATCCTGATGGTCGCTTTCAACGGAAGTCAAAATTATTTTCTGCGGACAAAAAGACATGAAGTGCCGCTGGTACTCGCAAGTTTCCGCGACAAAATATTTTTTTTCAGCTGAATCTGAATTTGAAAATTCTTGGGAAGTCATTGTGCAGGAATTTCCGAAAGAAGAAATGATGCTTCCGGCTAGAACCTGAGACGGAAGATCAAGTTCTTTTAGCATTGTTCCTGCAAGGCCGGTTGTTGTGGTTTTTCCGTGGACGCCGCAAATTCCACAGCTGTATGCAGTTCTTGAAATTTCACCTAAAGCCTCGCTGTACAAAAGAAGCGGAATGCCAAGTTTTTTTGCCTGCGCAAGGTCTGGATTTTTTTCAGGTGAATATGCGCTTGAATAAATTACAAGCTGAGTTTTTTCTGTAACATTTTGCCCGCTGAACGGCAGGGCTTTGATTCCAAGTTTTTCAAGAATTTCATCTGTGTAGAATCTTTCTGAAACATCGCTGCCAGTGATTACAGCTTTTCGGGCGGAAAGAATTTCCACAAGAGCCGCCATTCCAGTTCCCTTGATTCCAACAAAATGTATATGAACTCCAGTCAAGTCCTGAGGGAGAATCGATTTTTCCATGGAAGCCATTTTACAATAGAAACAATGTTTTTGCAAATAATGGAATTATGCTGAAAATCACATTCGGAATGCTCCCGAACACTCGTCAGCGGCAAAACAACTTTCGGGATGATTCCGAACATTCATCTAGCTCAAAAACATTATTCGGGATGCTCCCGAATGTTCAGCTAGTAAAAAAATGTTATTCGGGAAGTTCCCGAATGTTCAATTAGACTAAAAACGCAATTCGGGATGCTCCCGAAGATAGGATTTACAAAAAGCTAGTTTCGGGAGTTTCCCGATTGGATTTCAAAAAAGCAGCCATCGGGAAAACTCCGAAGACTGCATATTTTCATTTATCCAAGGCAAATCTGGTTGAGGATATTTTCGTAAAGCTCCTGCTTGCCGGAAGTTTTTGCAACTTGCTCATAAGGCTTTGCAAGTGAAGCGACCTGATCAAGTGTGAGCCTTCCTTCAGCGAAGGCTTTTCCGTTGCCAGACTCAAAACTTGCGTAGCGTTCTTTTACCATTGAAGGAATGCGTCCGTCTTCGATAAGCTGAACGGCTTTTTCAAGTCCGCGCGCAAAGATGTCCATTCCGCCGATGTGCGCAATAAACAAATCTTCTGGAGCAACAGAATTTCTTCTGACTTTCGCATCGAAGTTAAGTCCGCCTGTTGTGAATCCGCCCATTCTGATTACCTGAAGCATTGCCTGTGTTGTTTCGTAAATGCTTACCGGAAACTGGTCTGTGTCCCAGCCGTTTACAGGATCTCCGCGGTTTGCATCAATTGAGCCAAGCATTCCGTTGTCTACGCAGACTGTAAGCTCGTGCGCAAATTCGTGTCCTGCAAGTTCGGCATGGTTCGCTTCAATATTCAGCTTGAAATCCTTGTCTAGTCCGTGGGCGCGCAGGAATCCGATTACAGTTTCTGAGTCGTAGTCATACTGATGCTTTGTCGGCTCCATTGGCTTAGGCTCGATGTAGAAGCAGCCTGTGAATCCCTGTTTTCTTGCGTAGTCGCGTGCCAAAGTAAGCATCATGGCAAGATGCTCTTTTTCTGCCTTCATGTCTGTGTTCAAGAGGCTCATGTAGCCTTCTCTTCCGCCCCAGAATGTGTAGCCTGTTCCGCCGAGTTTGATTGTGTTGTCGATTGCGGCCTTTATCTGGCTTGCTGCCTGCGCAACTACATCGAAGTCAGGATTTGTCGCAGCTCCGTTCATGTAGCGCG
Organism: Desulfovibrionaceae bacterium; assembly: GCA_963654755.1. GTDB lineage: Bacteria > Spirochaetota > Spirochaetia > Treponematales > Treponemataceae > Treponema_D. The sequence continues at coordinate 46,751 of CAVKBG010000002.1, read as the reverse complement.
GATTGTTGAATACGTTTGCAGTTCCCCAAAGAAGTTTTACACCGGTTTCTTTCTGACGCTCAAGCAAAAGGTCTGTAATATGTGAAAGTTTTTTCTCGCTGTCGGCAGGGCTTGTTCCTTCCGGGCAAATGTCGCGGTCGTGCCAGGCATAATATCCGCAGCCGAGTTTGGTTATGAATTCGAATGCCGCGTCAACTTTTTCTTCCGGAGTTTTCCAAGTGAACTCGCGTGTTCCGCTTCCAAATGGGTCTCCTCCGTCGGCGCAGAAAGAATGCCAGTAGGCTACTGTGAATTTGAGCCAGTCCTTCATCTTTTTGCCCATTACAACTTTTTCAGCATCGTAGTATTTAAAAGCAAGCGGATTTTTTGATTCCGGGCCTTCATACTTAATCTGACCAATTCCTGGAAAATATTCTTTTGAACCTTTGAAAAATGACATAAGTCCTCCTAAAAGTCTATTAGACTTTTTTTATTTTAAAGCCTGCAACGCAAGTTTTTTTTACTTATACAATGGCGAAAGCTGGTTCACCAAAATTTTATATTCTTCAAATGCCTTTGTGTATTCCAAAGCATTTTTTTCGTTCGGCAAAGTTGTCTTGGATTCATCAAGCGCAACGTGTGTTTCCGCAAGGCTTTCCATTGAAACTGGAGCTCCCTGCAATTTTTTTAAGCACCACAAAGCCTGAAGTGCAGCGCCGAACGCCGCGGCTTCTGATGAAACTGGAACTTTTACAGGAAGATTCATGATGTCCGCCGCAATCTGTCTCCACACTTTGCTTTTTGCGCCTCCTCCAGTCAGCCGAAGTTCTTTTGGTGTGAATCCGTGCTTTTTAAATGAATCAAGTCCTGCCCGCATTGAATAGACTGCGCTTTCTAGTGCTGCCCTTGCAATGTTAGCCCGGCTGCAGTTTGCAACGGTAAGCCCTGTTATGCTTGCTTTTCCGTGCGGAAGATTCGGAGTTCTTTCTCCATTAAAAAACGGAAGCACAAAAACGCCTTCGCATCCCGGCTTTGACTTTTCAGCTTCAGCATCGAATTCCTTTACATCAAGATTTAAAAGCGCCCTGATTTCTTCGGAAGCAACCGTGCAGTTCATTGTGCAGAGAAGAGGCAAATATCCGCCGGAAGAAGAACAGAATCCAGAAATACCTTCCGCAGGGTCAGCAACAGAAGAATCGCTGAATCCGTACAAAGTTCCAGAAGTTCCCATGCTCATTGTAAGTGTTCCGCTTTTTACAGCTCCAGTTCCAATTGCGCTCATCATGTTGTCTCCGCCGCCAGAAGAAACAGGCGCGCCCTCTGGAATTCCAAGCCAGTCAGCAGCTTCTTTTGAAACAAATCCTGAAGGCTCGTCGCTTGCAATAATTTTTGGAAGTTTTTCTATAAGCGACTCATCGATTGCCGCGCAAATTTTTTTTGACCATTTTTTTTCTTTTGAATTGAACAATGCAGTTCCTGAAGCATCGCCCTGCTCCATCACATAATTTTTTGTAAGAAGAAAATTCAAATAATCATGAGGAAGCATTATGTAATGAAGTTTTTCAAAAAGTTCTTTTTTATGCAGCTTGAGCCACAAAATTTTTGGAGCTGTAAATCCTGGCAAAATAAAATTCTGAACTTCCTTTACAACTTCATCTTGTCCGCCTGCAGCGTTTGTAATAAGTTCGCATTCTTTCGCAGTTGAAGTGTCGTTCCAAAGTTTTATATTGTAAAGCGGATTTCCTTCTGAATCCAAAGGAACAAAACCGTGCTGCTGCCCTGAAACTCCAAGCGCCTGTATTGATTTTTTTCCTTCCGCAGAAAGTTTTGAAAAGCAGACTTCAAGTCCTTTTTTGTACCATTCAGTTTTTTGCTCTCTTGTTCCGTCTGATTCAGAAATCAGTTCCATTGGACAAGACGAGCTTTCTAAAGTTTTTTTATTTTCGTAGCCATAGAGAACAACTTTCATGCTTTGTGTTCCCAAGTCAATTCCAGCGACAGTTTTCATAAAAACCTCCAGAAAAATTAAAATTCGTTTCGCTTACAAAAATAGTATCAGCCCGAAATGCCTATAAAGCAATACAGAAAACTGATTTTATATATCCAAAATTGATTTTTCATGCTAAAATATTTAAAATAAATAGGAAAATTGCCGTGGAAATAAAAGAAACTGCCTTTATTTACAAATTGATTGCCGGGGAAAAACTTGCCTGGCACGGACGCTATCATTCGCACGGAGAAATGGAATTTGAAATACATTTTTTTTCTGAAGGCGAAGGCACATTTTTTTCAAACAGAACTTCTTACAGCATAAGGAATAACACATTGTTCCTTGTTTTTCCGCGCGAATTCCATTCAATTCTTCCAAAAGAAGTAAAAAAGCCGCTTACTTACTATGCAGTTCTTTTTTCGCTGAGCAAATCTGAAAAAAAGCTATATCAATTATTGATAAATTCTTCAAGCAGAAAAAAAAATCAGCCGGTCGCAAGCAACGAAACAGCTTCCATAAAATTCATACTTGAAGACATAATGAAGTTTTCAAAATCTGATTCTGCGGACTTAAAAAAATCTGCGGAGCTGCTTCTTGAAAGCTGCCTGTTCCGCTGGTTTGGAAAGCAAAATAAAACTGAAGGAAAAACCACTGAGCAAAAAAAATCAAAATCAGCAAAAAGCTATGTCGAGCATTCAATAAAATTTATGGAGAAAAAAGTTTACGCAAAATGCTCCGTTTCAGAGGTTGCGAATTCCTGCGGAATTTCAGAAGAGCATTTTATCCGCATTTTTAAAGATGAAATGCAGATGACTCCGCACCAATATTTTATGCGACTTAAAATTCAAACGGCCGCTCTTGCCTTGATAAATTCATCAAGCACAGTTTCAGAAATTGCAGATGAATTTTCTTTTGAAAACCAATTTCATTTTTCAAGAGTATTTAAGAAATGTACGGGACTTGCTCCGTCTTCTTACCGAGCAGCATTTTCATCATAAAGCTAAAAAGATTTCATTAAAAGCTCGTAGGCTTCAACAATCATTCTGGTTTTATTTGTTGCAACTTTTTTTAGAACAGGATTTTTGTCATATTTGTCTGGATGAAAATATTTCAGTTTTTCTTTGTAAGCTTTTTTTACGTCATCTTGGTTTGCTGAAGCAGTTATATCAAGAAGCCTGCAAGCGCGCTCAATTTCCGGCGTTATTTTTTTTAAATATGAAACTTTATTATTTAAAGGCTCTGTTTGTTTTTTTTGTTCTGACTTTGTTTTATTTTTGCTGGCATTCTCTTTAGAAAAATTTTCTTCTGATTTTTTTTCTTCATGCGGAATTTCTTTTTCAGAATATTTTATTTTCTTTTTAAATTTTACTTGCCCGGATTTTAAAGTTTCATTTAAAAGATCGCCGAGCTTGTCATACATTGTCTCCATCTGATTTTTCCTCGTCTTCGCCCCACTCTGAAAGTTTTCGCTGCAATGTTTTTCTTCCGATTCCAAGAATGTCCGCAGTTTTGCTTTTGTTATTTTTGTTTGATGCCAAATTTTGCTGAATGATTATTTTTTCAGCTTCATCTAAAGTTATTCCAAACGGAATTGCAATGCTGTTTTCCTGTGAGCTTTTTGCCACTGCCGGCGGAAGATCTTCAATATTTATTTCATCTCCTGAACTCATTACAACTGCGCTTTCAACACAATTGCGAAGCTCCCTTATATTTCCCGGCCAGTCATATTTCATAATTGCGGCTTTTGCTTTTCCAGAAAATCCTTTTACTGTTTTTCCATTTTCTTTATTGAACTCTTCCAAGAATGCTGAAATCAAAAGCGGCAAGTCACTTTTGCGTTCCCGGAGCGGCGGAACATGAATGTGAATTACATTCAGCCTGTAATACAAATCTTCCCGGAATCTTCCGGCTTTTATTTCTTCCTCAAGATTTTTGTTTGTAGCTGCAATCACACGGACATCAACTTCTATAGTCTGCTCTCCGCCGACACGTTCAAATTTTTTTTCAGCAAGAACCCTAAGAATTTTTATCTGGACATTTTGGTTTATTTCACCAATTTCATCAAGAAAAATTGTGCTTCCGTGGGCAAGTTCAAATCTGCCTTTTTGCAAATGATCAGCTCCTGTAAAAGCCCCTTTTTCATGTCCGAAGAGCTCGCTTTCCAAAAGAGTTTCACTTAGAGCCGCACAGTGAACATTTATCATAGTTTTATCATGCCGCGGAGATAAAGCATGAATAGCCCGTGCAACAACTTCTTTTCCAACTCCGCTTTCACCAGTGATAAGAACACTCGCTTTAGACGCAGCCGCTTTTTTTATTGTCTCTTGAATTTTTTGCATTACGGCGGAAGAGCCTATCATTTCTTTCAATGCGGAATTTTCAGCGACTTCTTTTTTTAGTTCCTGATGTTCAATTTTGATTTGTCTGCTTTCAAGCGCGCGCTTTACAATCATTCCAAGCTGATCAAGATTCAATGGCTTTGTAAGAAAATCGTAAGCGCCATGTCTCATTGCATCTACTGCGGAATCTATGCTTCCGTGACCAGTAAGAATAATAACTGGAATTCCCGGAGTTTCTGTTACAACATGATTTAAAACTTCTTCGCCTGAAATTCCCGGCATCCTTAAATCCGTGATTACCAAATCTATGTCGCCTTTGGAAATCAACTCAAGTCCTTCTTTTCCTGAAGCCGCTGTTTTTACATTGTAATCTTCAAGTTCAAAATTTGCCGCAAGTCCTTCCCGGATATTTTTTTCATCATCTATAATTAAAATTGTGAATTTCAATTTTTCCTCCTAAAAAAAATCAGCAAATTCAATAAAAACTTTATACAAAAGCAAACGTTAGGTTAAAATTTATTCTTCAAGAAGCATAGTTTCTTTTTGCGGCACAGGAATTTGCACAGTAAAAACAGTGCCTTCATCAAGTTCAGAATTTACTGTTATTTCTCCACGAAACTCTTTTACGATTTTATAAACAGTTGTAAGTCCAAGTCCTGTTCCATCGGCTTTTGTTGTGTAGTACGGCTCAAAAATTCTTGAGCAAGTCGCCTCGTCCATTCCGCAGCCATTGTCCGCAATTGTAAGGATATAATGCTCATTTTTTATAAAAGAATTTACAGCAAGTTTTCCGTTGCTTTTTTTGCTGGAAAGAATTGCAGCTTTTGCATTTTGCACAATGTTTATAAAAATTTCACGGAAAAGTTTTTCATCAATTAGAAGCCTGCTTCCTTCGCCTTGCAAATTTACAGAAACTTCTATTCCGCAGTTTTCAAATTCCGGCATGAAAAAATTTATTGATTTTTCTATTATTGAGTCAGGCTCAGAAAGTGTCATGTTTACTTTTAAAGGACGCACAGCAAACAAAAAATCCATTACGATTTTGTTCAAGTTTTCAATTTCTTCATTTACAACGGAAAGATATTTTTCCATGAATTTTTCATCAGGAAGCTGACCGTCGCCTTCTCTGCATTTCTTTATCGATTTTTGCAAAAGCTGAATATGAATGCTTATTGCGCCAAGCGGATTTTTTATTTCATGTGCAACTGATGCCGCAAGATTTGTCAGGCTCTTTAGGCTTTCCATTCTATGCATCAAAATTTCTTGCTGTCGTTTTGCAGTTATGTCTTCAATAAAAATAATTGTTCCCGCAATTTTTCCGTCGCGAACAAGTGGTAAAATTGAAACAACAATAAACCGTGCTTTGTCATCTGCGGAAACTATAGAAAATTCTTCGCTAGTGTTTGTGTTCTGTTCCTGTGCGCAAAATGAAATAAAATTTGAAACTTCCTCGTCCGCTATAAGATTCCAAACAGGCTCTGATTTTATCTGATGAAGATGAAAAAAATGAAGATAACGTTTTGCAGATTTATTTATTTTTGTTATGCACCAATTTTTGTCAACTATTACAAGCCCGGAAGGAATGCTTTGAATTATTGAATCGTATATTTCGTTTTCCTCGCGGACTGTATTTAAAAGACGCTCAAGCTGCTCATCAGAAAGCTTTGTAATTTTTTCAGATGCTTTTTCAACAAAATCTGTCATTTAAATTTTCCTCAAAAAGTTAAGCGAATTTTTTTAGAATTCCATCATTCATATAATTTATATGCATTAAATTTCTTGCAAGCTCTTCAAGACAGGCTGAAGGATTCTGATTAAAAATTTCAACATTGTTTAATGAAGTTCTAAGCTGCTTTAAAATCTTAAATGAAACTTCTGAACCTGCTGCGGATGTTTTTAAATTTTCCTGCGATTCAATAACTCCGCAGATAAAAATTTTAAAAAGAATTCTTGGTTCAAACGAAGCGCAAGTTGAAATTATTTTAGGAATGTCGGGAACGTGGCCTTGAGCTACATTGTTAAAAAAGTCAGCGGCGCAGGATTTTACAAGTTCAGGTTTTACAGTTAAAAACGACTGCAAGAATTTTGTTATGCTGCTAAATTCTTTTTCATCATTGAAAACAGGTTCATAGTGAAAAATTCTGTTTATGACATTTTTCTGCTGTTCTGGCGAGCGTTCAAAAAAATTGTAAGTGCGGACTCGTGAAAGTATTGTCGGAAGCATTGCGCCGCGCTTTGTTGTTGTAAGTATAAAAATCACATCTTCTGGAGGCTCTTCAAGAATTTTCAGCAACGCATTTCTTGCGCTGTCTGCCATTAAATCTGCATTTTCAATAATTAAAACTTTTTTTCCATTGCTTGAGCTTAAGTGCGCCCAGGAGGAAAAATTTCTTATTTGCAAAACAGGAAGAGAACTGTATAAAAAACTGCCTTCAAGTTTGACGCAGTCTTTTTCAATTGAGTCTAATATTTTTTTTAGCTCTTCGTCATCTGGAAGAATTCTTCCTGGCTGAATTTTTTCAAGTCCCTCTTCTATATTTTGTAAAAGCGGAGAAAATTTTGAAAGCTTGTCATCTCCGTCCCAAAGCACAGAATTGAACTTTGAAATAAGTTTTCTTACAGCGCGTAAATAAAGATACCTTGATGCTTCAAGATGTTTTGTGTTTTGAATATTTTGACTTATTAAAGTTTTTTTAGCGGCGGCGATTTCCAACGTTCGGTTTCCAGCACCGCAAATAAGGAGATTTTGACTTACCATAGCTTTATGCTGACGGCAGTTTGAACAAGTGCAGTTCCATTCGCCAGAATTTTCGCATGAAAGAACTCTTGCAGTTTCCAAAGCACAAGAAAGTTTTCCAGAAGATGACGGACCTGAAAACAAAACGGAATTTGGAAAACGTTTTTTTTCAATGTCTTCTTGCAAAAGTTTTGTTGCGCTTTGATTCAAAATATTTTCAAACATTTTTAATTTCCTTGTACCTGTTCAAGTGGAATGGCAAGCGGAACTGAAGAATTTTTTTCAACTGCTTTTGAAAGGCTTTCAAGCGGAACTGAAATAACTGGATTCAATAATCTTGAAAAGAAACTTCCATCGAGCAATGAATCAACTTTAAACCAAGGCTGGGCTTTCATTAAAATCAAAACAACTCCAACAACAGCAAGTCCTTCCGCAAATCCAAAAACAAAACCTAAAAATCTATCCAAGTCTCTGAAAATTTCTCCGCCAAAAATATTTTTTATCGCAGTCTGAAGAATTTTCATGACTATAAATGCAATTATAAAAATCAGCAAAAAAGAAAGCACAACAGACACCAAATGAATTTTCAAATGTTTTTCAATTGGGGAAACCAGCCGTCCGTAAAAAAGAATGGCAACCCAAATGCTTACGACTGGAGCTGCTTTTCCAAATACTTCATTTAAAAATCCGTTTATCGCTCCAATAATTGCAAACGTCAAAACAACAAGCAAAAAAACAATATCGATTGCGGGAAACATCATATTTTTATCTGCTCCAAAATCAAGTTTGCTATAATTTCTGAAGGCTTTTTTTCTTTGCAAATGGACTTACAGTTTTCAGCAAATTTATTTCTAGTTTCTGAATTTTTCATTTCGGCTAACGCGTTAAGAAGATTTTCTTTTGTCGCATTCTTTCCTGTTAAAGTGATGGCGGCGCCTTTGCTTGCAAAATATTCAGCATTGTCAACTTGGTCGCCTCTTGTTCCAGCTCCGCACAAAGGAATTAAAATCATCGGCTTTGAGCAAACTGCGCATTCCCACAAAGAATTTGCTCCAGCTCTTGAAATTATTACATCCGCGGATTGAATCACAGAAACCATTTCATTAAAAATAAATTCATAAGGCTTGTAGCTGTCATCGCCGGAAGTCATAATGTCAGGATTTTCCTGCGCGAATTTTTTTCCAGTCTGATGAACAACAATGTAATCTTTTTTTAACTCATCAAGGCATTCAATTACAAGATTGTTTATCTGGCTTGCGCCAAGACTTCCGCCTAAAATTAAAAGAATATTTTTTTTGCAGTCTTTCTCTATGCCAAGAAATTTTTTCCCGGCTTCTGAACTGTCATTATAAAATGCCGGGCGAACTGGATTTCCTGTAACAACACATTTTTCTTTTTGAAAGTTGCTGAAATATTTTTTTGTTTCTTCGTAGGAAATTAAAATTTTTGAAGCCTTTTTGCTGTTGATTCTTGTGGCAAGTCCCGGCGTAAAATCGCACTCGTGAGTAAAATACGAAATCTTTAAAATAGCAGCGGCGGCGCACGGAGGCACGCTTACAAATCCACCTTTTGAAAAAAGAAAATCCGGCTTTATTTTTTTTAAAATAAAAAACGACTTTAAAAATCCTGCGAATATTTTAAAAAAATCTGTGAAATTTTTCAGTGAAAAATAACGCCGAAGTTTTCCGCACGGAATTCCATGAAAACAAGAAATACTTCCGCCTGATGATAAAAGATTTTTTTCAATTATTGCAGAATCCATTCCCTTGGAATTTCCAATCCAATGAATTTCTATTTCAGTTGATTCATTTGAAAATTTTTTCAGTTCATCAGCAATGGCAATTCCCGGATATATGTGTCCGCCTGTTCCGCCGCCTGCAAAAGCGATTACAATTTTCTTTTTAGACATTTTTCTTACTTTGTTTCCATAAGTTTCATAAGCTCTTCATTTTTGAAAAGCGATGCATAGCCACGCGCGCTCATTCCCATGCTGTCCTTTACGTCAGGATCCGCGCCGGAATCCAAAAGCAGTTTTACAATTTTTGAATTTCCGTTTCCGACTGCAAGAACAAGAATAGACTGCCCGTCCGAACTCATTATGCTCAAGTCTGCGCCACGGTCTATAAGCAGTTTTGCAATTTCGTAGTTTTTCCGCCAAACAGCATCCATCACAGGCGAATATCCTCTGTCTTCGGAAACTTCATTTATGTCCGCGCCTTTTTCAAGAAGCAGCTCAAGCATTTCCTTGCTGTCGTTTCTGGTTGCGACACACAAAAGCGGAACACCTTGCAGCGTTTTTGAATTCACGTCAATTCCTGAATTTAAAATCGATTTGCAAATTTCAGTTTTTTCTTTTTCAAGATAAAATTCAAAGCTATCTGCATTGCATGAAATTCCTTGCTTCAAAAGTGAATTTCTATTTGCATGTTTTAAACAGTCTGATTTTAAATCTTCAATATTTTCTTCAAGCCAGTTAAAAAGTTCATCTTCAGAATAAAAATTTTTTAAAGATAAATTTTCATTTTCGGAAGGAAATAATTCAGTGAATTTTTTTTCTTTATCCAAAACAAGAACTGGTATTTTTTTTCCATAGCAAAGACCTAAAACAAAAGACAAAATCTGCGCAGAATTTTTAATATCAGACAAAAACAAAAATCCGTCAAAACTTGGAATTTTTTCAAAAATATTTTTTAAATTTTTTTCATCTTGATTGAAATCAAATTTTTCAAAATTACATTTATTCGAAGCAAAAAATTTTTCAGCGCGGCTTGCATTCTCTTCTTGCGCTGCCTGTGCAATAATCAACCATTTCATTCTTAAATTATAACTTAGCTTTGTTCAAAAGTCTATTGCCTTAAAATTTCATTTTGTAAAAAAAATAAATTTTCTCTCTTGACAAAAATGCGTATCGGATATATGTTTCTACTAACAGAAACAAAATAAACAGGAGCTTTTTATGAATGAAAACGAAAATCTTGGTGAAAAACGTGTTCTTGAAACTTCAGAGAAAAAAGGACTTCAAATCCGCGACTTGATTCTTGTTGCCGTTTTGCTTGCGGCCGGAGCGGTTCTAAAATTTTTTGTAGGCTCGTTAATCAATATCGGCGGAATGAAACCAAACTTCATTATTGCAATGTACTGCATGGCGATTGCATTGATTAACGCGAACCTCGCAGCGGCGGCTGTAATCGGAATTCTTGCAGGCGCAATCTGTCAGTTCTTTCCGGGAACTCCGTACTTGAACTTTGCAAGCGAATTTGCGGGCGCAATCGTGATGGCGCTTCTGATAAAAATTCCGCTTCCTAAGCTTGGAAAAATCGATTTCAAACCGGCAGTCGCAACTTTGTTCAGCACATTTGTGAGCGGCGGACTTTACACGGTTCTGCTGATTTTTGTTCTCGGCGCAGACAAGGCGACACTTGCAGCTTACATTCCGATTGTTCTTTGCACAGCCTGCATTAACGCGGTTCTTGTCCAGCTGCTTTATATTCCGCTGAAAATGACTTTGAAATAACAATCGGTGGCAAAATGATAAGCATAGAAAATTTAAGCTTTGCGTACAGCGGAAGTTCAGTTCCAGCGTTGAAAAACATTTCAATGGAAATTCAGGACGGCGATTTTGTCGGAATAATCGGAGCGTCGGGAGCTGGAAAAACAACACTCAGCTGCGCGATAAACGGAATCATTCCGCACCACTACAAAGGCGAATATTACGGAAAAGTCTGCGTAAACGGAAAAGATGTTTTTGAAAACGATCCGTGCACCATTGCGCTTGAAGTCGGAAGCGTTTTTCAGGACATCGACAGCCAGATGACTTGCTCTGTTGTTGAAGATGAAATTCTTTTCGGACTTGAAAACTTCGGAATTCCAAAAGACGAAATCGAAAGCCGGCTTGAGTGGGCGTTGAAAGAAACCGGAATTGAAAATCTCCGCAGCCGGGAAATTTCTGGACTTAGCGGCGGACAAAAACAGAAAACCGCAGTTGCCGCAATTCTCGCGCTGAAGCCTAAAATTCTTGTGCTTGACGAGCCGACCGGCGAGCTTGACCCGGCATCCAGCAGAAACATTTTCAGAATTCTAAAAGACCTGAATGAATCTTACGGAATGACAATTATTGTAATAGAACAAAAAATCATGCTGCTTTGCGAGTTTGCCAAAAAGATTGCCGTAATTGACAAAGGCTCTTTAAAGTCATTCGGAAATATCCGCGATGTTCTAAAAAATTCCGACGCGCTTGCTTTGCTTGGCGTAAATTATCCGCGCGCAGTTGATTTTTACAAAAGCCTTCTATCACGCAAAATGATAACGCCGGAAAAAGAAATTTGCATCGACACAAAAGAAGCCGTTTCGCTTGCAGGAGGACTTTTATGATTGAATGCGATTCAGTCCGATTCGGCTACGGAAAAACAAAAGACGCCGAGCTTATCCACGGAATTTCACTTTCAATAGAAGACGGAGAATTTGTCGCGCTCACAGGAGAAAACGGAGCCGGAAAATCAACATTCAGCAAACTTCTTGCAGGAATCTTAAAGCCTTCCGACGGAAAAATCAGCGTAAACGGAATCGACACAAAAAAAGCTAAAAACAGCGTGCTTGCAAAAAACACAGGCTTTCTTTTTCAGAATCCTGACCGCCAGCTTTGCACTTACACAGTCCGGGACGAAATTGCATTCGGGCAGAAAGCTTTGAGAACTGGAACGGAAGAAGAAATTTCCAAGCGTACAGAAAAAATTATCGAGCGATTTGGATTCAATCCGGATGAAGCGCCATTTTCACTTAGCCGAGGACAAAGGCAGCGGCTTGCATTGGCTTCAATTATCGCAGTCGAACCGAAAGTTATGATTCTTGACGAGCCGACAACCGGGCTTGACTACAAGGAATGCATGGAAATTATGGGCGCAGTAAAAGAGCTGAATAAAAACGGAACAACTGTAATCATGGTTTGCCACGACATGGAGCTTGTTCTTGACTTCGCACAGCGGATGATTGTCCTTGCGAATGGAAAAATCGAGGCGGACGGAAAAACTCTTGAAATAATGCGCAGCAAAGAAATCTTGCAGAAAGCGAGCCTTCTTCCTCCGCAGATTATTCAAATTGCGCTTGAGCTTGAAGAAAAATTTCCGGGCAGATTCAATTTTGAAAACGTCCGCACAGCAGATGAGCTTGCCGCAAAAATTCAGGAGGCAATAAAATGAAAGGACTTGTCGATTACGTTCCGGGAACTTCTGTTTTCCACAAAATGAATCCGGTTTCAAAGCTGATTTTTTCAATGGCGGTTTGCGCGTCGTGCTTTATTTCCTCGTCCGCTGAAATTCTGGTTCTGCTTCTTGCCGTTGACATTGCGACAGGAATTCTCTGCGGAATTTCAGCAAGGACATTCAGGCTTTTGAAAGGACTTGTAAAAATTTCGTTTTTCCTTTTTATTCTTCAAATTTTGATAATAAGAAGCGGAAATGTTGTTTACCAGATTTCGTTTTTAAAAATAACAGACGCCGGGCTTGCAACCTCGCTGAATCTTGTGCTTAAACTTTGCGGCGCGACTCTTCCGCTTGCCCTGATGCTTTCTGTTACGAAACTTGCCGACCTTTCAAACGCGCTTGTTGAAAAACTTCACGTTCCGTACAAATACGCATTCACGCTGACAACCGCAATCCGTTTTATTCCGGTTTTTGCGCAGGAAATGGAAGGAATTCAAGAAGCCCAGACTTCACGCGGAATCCAGCTGGACACAAAAAATCCGCTTAAAAAACTTGCGCTGATTTTGCCTTTGTGCGCTCCTCTTTTGGTTTCTTCAGTTCGGAAAACAAGCGGAACTGCAATTGCGGCTGACTTGCGCGGATTCAAACTGCGGACATCCGGCTGCTGCCTAAAAAAATATCCATATAAAGCGCGGGATTTTGCGTGCTTTGCCGTGTCGTTTTTACTGATTGCAGTAAGCATCTGCGGAAATTTTATAAAATGAAATTTTTTTCAGAAATTTTGCACTTTCTGCTTGACCAACGAAAGTAATTCAGATATATTCTATTTCGTTGATTGCATGGTGCCTGTAGTTCAGGGGTAGAGCGCCAGATTGTGGATCTGGTTGTCGTGGGTTCAAATCCCACCAGGCACCCAGATTCCAACGTGGAGCCGTGCAGCAGGACGCGTTCGTAGCTCAACTGGATAGAGCAGTGGACTTCGAATCCGAAGGTTGCACGTTCGAGCCGTGTCGGACGCATAAAATCGGGCGATTAGCTCAGCTGGTAGAGCAACAGACTCTTAATCTGTGGGTCGGGAGTTCGATCCTCCCATCGCTCAAAGGATTTTGAAACACTCTGTGTAGGTCAAAAAATTCACGCGAGAGTGGTGAAATTGGCAGACACGCTAGACTTAGGATCTAGTGCCCTAGGCGTGAGGGTTCAAGTCCCTCCTTTCGCATATTTTAATCTTCTTTTTAAATGAAAAGAAATTAATACAAAACGCAGAGGTTTTGCGGAAATGGCTCAATGGTAGAGCGCGACCTTGCCAAGGTCGATGTTGCGGGTTCGATTCCCGTTTTCCGCTCGACGACGAAGCGATTTGGATTTTTTCTGAATCGCTTTTTTATTTACAGTTGAATAAACTGTAAAAACTGCTGTGTCAAGGAATAAAATGAAGCGTGCCTTGATCCGGCGTATTTTATAATCGAGAGGTTCCCACGTGAAGGTAACAAAGGAAATTTCCAAACTTGAAAATTCAGCAGTAAAACTCACTGCTACAATTGCAAAAGAAGATGTTGCTTCTGGATACAACAAAAACATTTCTAAATACGCAAAAAATGTTCAGCTTCCAGGATTCCGCAAAGGACACGTTCCTGTAAAAGTTCTTGAACAGAAGTATGGAGATTCCCTTAAGCAGGAAGTTCTCGCAGATCTTATTGATGAATCTTTGAATCAGATTTTCGCAGAGGAAGAATCAAAAGACATCCGTCCCCTTCCCTACACTCAGCCACGTCTTGATGGCGACAAGCTTCCTGAATTCAGCACAGACAAGGATTTGACTTTCTCTGTTGTTTATGATGTTTTCCCTTCAGTTGAAGTAAAAGATTTTTCAAAAATCGAAGTAAAAGAGCCGCAGGTTGAAATTGGCGAAAAAGAACTCAACGAAGAATTGAAAGCTATTCAGGAAAGAAACGCTGTTGTAATCGACAAAAAAGAAGGCGAGCCTGTTGAAAAAGACAATATTGTTACAATCGACTACAAAGAGCTTGATGATTCTGGAGCTACAGTTTCCGGAAGCGAGCGCGAAGGTTTTGTTTTCACAGTTGGAACAGGCGAAAATATTTACAAGATTGATGACGAAATAATTGGCATGAAAAAGGACGAGACAAAGGAAATCTCTAAGACTTACGATGCTAAAGATGAAAACAAAGATCTTGCTGGAAAAACAAAGAAAATCAGCGTAACTGTAAAAGCTATCAAGCTCCGCAATCTTCCAGCCCTCGATGATGAGCTTGCACAGGATGTAAGCGAAAAATACAAGACGCTTGATGATCTTAAAAAAGATATTTCAAAAGGCCTTGAAAGCGCAAAAAATAGAAAAATCGCAGAACTTAAGTCGCAGAGCCTTCTTGAGCAGCTTGTAGAAAAAAATCCAATCGTGCTTCCAAAGTCAATGGTTCAGGCAGAAATGGAAAGCCGCTGGAGAATGATGGCTCAGCAGTTCCAGACAACACCAGAGCAGCTTGAAAAAATGATTTCAGCTTCTGGCCAGTCAAAGGAAAATATGCTTACCCAGTGGACTGGCGATGCTGAAAAAATGCTCAAAAGCCGCTTGATTGTTGACGCTCTTATCCGCGAGAAAAACATTGCGGTTACTCCAGAAGAAGTTGAAGCGGAATTTGCAAAAATCGCAGACGAATCCGGCTCAACTCTTGATGAAGTAAAAGAGCACTACAAAGATGCCCGTGCAAAAGAGTACATTATTGATGAAATAAAGGAAAACAAACTTTACGACGAGCTTTACAAACAGGTAAAAGTTTCAAAAGGCGACAAAGTTGAGTTTGCGGATCTTTTTAAGAACAATCGCTAGTTTAGAAAATTTCTGACGATAACAAAAAAAAACGGAGTGTTGCCCATTCCGTTTTTTTTGTTTACACTATTCATCAGAGGAAAATTTAATGAATGAATTTATGAATACCCTTGTTCCGACTGTCATTGAAAGAAGCGGAAACGGAGAGCGTGCCTATGACTTGTATTCAAGGCTTTTGAAAGACAGAATAATTTTTGTTGATGGAGAAATCCGCGATGAAACAGCAGATTTGATTGTGGCGCAAATTCTCTACCTAGAAAGCGAAAATCCAGAAAAAGACATAAGCATGTATATAAACAGTCCGGGCGGTTCAGTTACAGCAGGACTTGCAATTTACGACACTATGCAATATGTAAGATGCGATATTCAGACTATTTGCATGGGACAGGCAGCAAGCATGGGCGCAATTATTCTTGCAGGCGGAACAATCGGAAAAAGATATGCTCTTCCTTCTAGCCGAGTAATGATTCATCAGCCTTGGGGCGGAACTCAGGGACAGGAAAGCGACATTGCAATTCAGGCAAAGGAAATTGGCCGTTTAAAAAAACTCAGCATAAAATATCTTTCCATGCAGACAGGAAAAAAAGAAGAAGAAATCGCAGCTGATATGGAGCGTGATTTTTATATGCCGGCAGAAGATGCAAAAAATTACGGCATAATTGACCATATAATGAACAGCGCGAAAAAAGGAGTTCAATAATGGCCAGATTAGGCAGAAACAATCAGCCGGTATGCTCATTTTGCGGCCGTCCTGCTGATGAACACAGAAGAGTTGTTAGCTCTCCAGATGACATGATTTATATCTGCGAGCATTGTGTTGCAACTTGCCAGACAATTTTAAACAACGAAGCCCACACAATAGCTCCAATCGACATGAGCGCAATTCCATCTCCAAAAGAATTCAAAGCGTATCTTGATCAGTACGTTATTGGTCAGGATTATGCAAAAAAAGTTCTTTCAGTTGCAGTATACAATCATTATAAGCAGCTTTCAATTTCAAAAGAACAACAGCTTACAATGGATGTAAAAATTGAAAAATCGAACATTCTTCTTTTGGGACCGACTGGTTCAGGAAAAACGCTTCTTGCAAAAACACTTGCACAAAAACTGAATGTTCCGTTTGCAATTGCGGATGCCACTACCCTTACCGAAGCTGGATATGTTGGCGAAGACGTTGAAAATGTTCTTTTGAAACTCATCAATGCGGCGGACGGAGATATTGCGGCGGCGGAACGCGGAATTATTTTCATTGACGAAATCGATAAAATCGGAAGAAAAAGCGAAAATACCTCAATTACACGCGATGTTTCCGGGGAAGGCGTTCAGCAGGCGCTTTTAAAGATTCTCGAAGGAACTCATGCGTCAGTTCCTCCTCAGGGCGGAAGAAAGCACCCGAATCAGGAAATGCTCGACATTGACACAACGAACATTCTGTTTATTTGCGGCGGCGCTTTTGTCGGACTTGACAAGATAATTGAGCAGCGGCTTTCGACAGCTTCAATCGGATTCGGAGCGGAAGGAACTCACAGAACAAACGAAGAGCGAATGGAGCTATTGAATCAGGTTACAAGCGATGACTTGGTGAAATTCGGTCTTATCCCAGAAATAATCGGCCGTCTTCCAATGACTTGCGCTTTGAAGGAACTCAACAAGGAAGATTTAAAGAGAATTCTTGTTGAGCCCAAAAATGCAATAACAAAGCAGTTTCAGGCTATTTTTGCAATAGACGATGTGGAGCTTTCTTTTGACGATGATGCGATTGATCAGATTGCGGAAATGGCAATAAGAAGCAAAACTGGCGCGCGCGGACTAAGAGCAATTGTTGAGCACATTTTGCTTGACCTTATGTACGAAGTTCCGAGCGTAAAAGGCAAAAAGAAACTTGTAATCACAAAAGATATTGTGAATCAAAAAGAACTTCCAACTGCGGAATCTCTTTTGATTGAACAAAAAACAGCTTAAATGTAAAAGGAGCTTTCAAAATGCAACAGCTAACGGAAGCTCCTTTTTTATTTTAAAACGCTTTTTATTATTTCCAAAGTTTCAAGCACGCATTTTTCCCAGGAAAATCTTTTTGACCAGGCGAGCGCGCTTTCTGATATTTTTTTTCTGAAACTTTCGTCTGTTGTTATTTTTTCTATGCACGAAGCAAATTCTTCTATATTATCGCTATCAAAGAAAAGCGCATTGTTTCCTGCAACTTCCGGAAGAGCGCCGGCTTTCGCACAGGCAACAGGAATTCCAGTCGCCATAGCTTCAAGAATAGGCAGTCCTGCTCCTTCATTAACAGAAGGAAAAACGCAGGCTTCAGAATTTCTATATAACTCAGGAAAACTTTCATGCGGAAAATATCCGGTTATAAAAATATCGCTTGCCGCAGAAGATTCAAACGCAGCTTTGTGAACTTCATCGCTGTAAGGTCCGTCGCTTCCTGCAATGACAAGTCTATGAGGCAAATTAGTTTTTTTCTTAAACAGCGAAAATGCTTTTATAAGCTCTATATGTTTTTTTTCAGGACTTTGCATCCGGCTCGCATAAATTATATAAGGCTTTTTTATTGCGAATGGCTTTATATCAGCAACTTCGCTTTCAATTCCAAGAGAATCAACTGGAAAAAAACTGCTGTGGTCAATTCCATTGTGGACAATTTCTATGCGGCGGCATTTCAGCCCAGAACGCTCAAGATTTTTCTTTACAAACATGCTCGGAACAATTACGCAGTCAGCATTTGAAAGTCCGGTTTTTATGTGCTTTTGTGCAAGCCAGTTTTCATTTTTAAAAATATTTCCTGGAATGTCATTTACAATTGCAATGCCGGGAACTTTAAACTTTGAAGGAATAAGCCTAGCTCCAGCCGGAAAAACAACCGCATCATAGCCAGATTTTTTTATAAAACGGTTTGCAGACAAATAATGCCAGAGCCGGATTGCGCCCGGAGTTGGTTTTATTCCGATGCTAGAAAAAGGAACATCGCGGTTTACGTTATAAGTATATCTGTCAATTTCCTCTCCAAAAAGCTCAAAGTCAAACTCATTTTCAGAAGGAAGATTGTTTATAAAAGACATAAGGTATGAGCCGAGTCCAGATTTTCCGTGGTCGCAACCAAATGTATCAATTCCAATTTTCATATCTATATAGTATATCACAAAACTTTAAAAATATGCTATATTTTATTTATGAACAAATTTTTAGAACTAAAAGTTGACGAATCAATTGTTTCAAAGCTTGAAGAAATCGGCATAACTGAACCTACAGAAGTGCAGAAAAAAATAATTCCGCTAATTGCAGAAGGAAAAAATATAATGTTCCAAAGCGAAACTGGAACTGGAAAAACTTTCGCATATTTGCTCCCGCTATTGAGCCGCTTGATTTCCACGGAAAAAAGAATGGCGCGTCTTATGATTGCCTCCCCCACTTACGAGCTTGCTTCCCAGATAAAAGTTCAGGTGCAGAAAATCAGCGGAATAAAATGCGCCCTGTTGATTGGAGGAGCGCCAATTTCACGGCAAATCGAGCTTTTAAAGGAAAAACCTGAAATTGTAATTGGAGGTCCTGCGCGGCTTCTTGAGCTGATTCATTTAAAAAAACTCAAGGCGGATGGAATTGAAACTCTTGTCCTTGACGAGGCTGACCGTCTTTTAAGCCCGGAACTTAGGGACAGCACAAAGGATCTTATGGAGCGGCTTCCAAAATCAGTTCAGCTTATAGGAAATTCTGCCACCGTAAGCAAATATACGCGCGAAATTCTTCAGAAAGCAAGAAACGGAATTTTAAATGATGAAAAGGAAAACGCGATTCTTTTTGTTGCGCTTCCGATGGAAAATGTTCTTAGAAAGCAAATTACACACTGGGCAATTTTTTCAGAACGAAGAGACAAAATCGATACGCTAAGAAGTTTCATAAATGCAGAAAAGCCAAAAAAGCTTCTTGTTTTCACTTCAAAATCCGACCAGATTGAAAACATCGCTTCAAAATTAAGATTCAAAAAAATCGACTGCGAAACTTTATGCGGAAAAACAAACAAAGTTGACAGAAAATCGGCAATCGACAGATTCAGAAGCGGAAAAGCAAAAATTCTCATTACAACAGACCTTGCTTCCAGAGGACTTGACATAGAAGGCATAACCCACGTTGTTCAAATGGATTTGCCGGAAAAAGAAGATTTTTTTATTCACCGCGCAGGAAGAACTGCAAGAGCCGGAGCAACTGGAATAAACTGCGTAATTGGAGACGCCTGGGAAATGGAAAACTATGCCCGCCTCGAAAAAAAACTGAAAATAAAAGTTTTTCCAAAAATGCTTTATAAAGGTAACGTTGTTGATCCAAATTCCTTTAATACTTGAGGCTCAAAGGCCATTTTGCTATAATAGAAAAACATTTTAAATTGAGGAAATTCCTGTGTTTTTAAAAAGTCTTGAAATATTCGGTTTTAAGTCATTTGCTGACCGAACTCATATAAATTTTGCCGACGGAATTACTGCACTGCTTGGTCCGAATGGATGCGGAAAAAGCAACGTTGTTGACGCAATAAAATGGGTTCTCGCAGAAAACCGCTCAAAAAATCTTCGCGCCGAATCAATGGAAGACGTAATTTTCAACGGAACAGAAACCCGGCCGGCTCTTTCAATGGCGGAAGTTACACTGACAATTGCAAATGAAAATGGGCTTCTTCCGCTTGAAGATTCAGAAATCGCAATAAAACGCAGGCTTTACCGCAACGGTGAAAACGAATATTTTATAAACTCAAATCAAGTCGGAGCTTCTTCAATCCGCAAGCTTTTTATGGACACTGGAGTTGGAAAAGCCGCCTATTCTGTCATGGAGCAGGGAAAAATCGATCAGATTCTTTCAAGCAAGCCGGAAGACAGACGCTATCTTTTTGAGGAAGCCGCGGGAATCAGCCGTTCAAAGGCAGAAGTTGCAGATGCGGAACGTGAACTTGAAAAAACAAGGGCGAATCTGGCTCAGATTGATATTGGACTTGCTGAAACAAAACGCAGCTACGAAACTTTAAAAGTTCAGGCTGAAAAAACTGCAAAATACAGAAAACTTCAAGATGAAAAATTTGAATGCGAACTTGACATTCAGCTTTTAAAGCTCAAGGATTTTACGCAGAACAAAGCGCGTCACGAGCAGAACAGAAAAGAAGCCGAAGAAAAAAGAAATTCCGCGGCAAATGAAATCGAAGAAATTTTAAATACGCTCCAAGTCAACACGGACAAAGTAAAAGAGCTTCAGGAGCAGGTAAACACAAAACAGCAGCTTGTAATAAAAATCAGCGCGGAGCAAACCGGAAAAAAAGCAATGGCGCGGCAGCTTCATGAGCATCAAAGCCAGATGAAAGAAAAAATCGGGCAAATTGAAAACCGCATAAAAAACATCGAAGAGCGCATTGATGAATACAATGAAGAAATTGACAGCCAGAATGCCGAGCTTCACGAAAAGCACAAGCAGCTTTCAGACATAAACAAAAATGTTGAAAATTTTTCTGAAAATATCCGCCAGTCTTCAAGTCAGATTGAAGAAAATTTAAGGCTCATAAATACAAATTCTGGAAAAATCAACAATCTTGATTCAGAGCGCGCGGAACTGCAAAAACAGCTTGCGGCAATAACCGAAGACATTGTTACAGAACTTGACGCAAAATTAAAAGACGCGGGATATTCAAGCACTTCAAATAAAAAAGCAAAAGAAGTTCTTGATACAGCACTTGAAAAAATAAAAATTTATGCAAACGGACGCGCAAATATTTTCAAGGATTTTTCTTCGCTTCCTTCGCATTCTGAAAAAGATTCTGCGCAGATGGGAACTGATGCGGTTGCGGCATTCACAGAAATTTTGCGGATGCTTGAAGAACTTTCGCAGTCGATTTCGGAATACACAAAAACAACTCCGCAGTTCATTGACGATTTTCTTTCGCCAGAAGGAATTATCACAAAAAAACGCGGAATCGATTCTTCAATTCAGCAGAATCTTTCTACAATCGATTCAATAAAAAATGAAAGCGCAGAACTGACTTCAAAAAACAATGCGCTTAACAAAAAAATTGATGAGTACAAAGACACACTCTCAAAGTTAAGAGTAAACCAAGCGCAAATGGCCCAGCAAATAACTTCATGCGAGCAGCAGATTTCAACTTTGCGGAAAACTTTGGCTTCTGAAGAAACTTCGCTCCGGGAACAGCAGAACGAGCTTTTTGAGGAAAACAAGCGCCGGGAAGAAAATGAAGAGCAACTTCAGGAAACTGAAGAATCGATTGCGGAACTTGAAGCTCAAGGGCAAAAAATCACAGCAGAACTGAATGACTTGGACAAGCAAATTTCAGAATGCAACAGCCAGGTAAGCGGAAAGCAAAACGCGCTTCAGAAAAAGCAAGAAGAGCGGAACAAATATCAAAGCCAGCTTGAAAAGTTCAGCGTTGGAATTGCGCAGTACGACACTGAAATCAGAAACGTTAAGCAAAATTTCCAAGAAAATTTTTCGCGCGACTTGATGGAATTTGAAGAGCGGATGTACACAATCACAACTCCAGTTCCAGCTTTAAAAGAAAAACTTTCTCATGTGAAGCAAAAAATTCAGGAACTTGGAACTCCGAACTTAATGGCAATCGAGCAGTTTGCGGAAGAAAAGGAACGCTACGAACGCCAGCAGGCAAACTACAACGACACGCAAAAAACTTTGGAAAATCTTGTCCGTGTAAGTGAAGAAATCCGGACAAAATCTTCTGAAATGTTTTTGGACACATATAATAAAATTCGAAAAAATTTCCACAATATGTTCCGCAGGCTTATGAATGGAGGAAGAGCCGAGCTTAGGCTTGTAGATCCTGCAAATGTTCTTTCAAGCGGTGTTGAAATTCTTGCTCAGCCACCTGGAAAAAAACTTGTAAATATTTCACTTCTTTCCGGCGGTGAAAAAACGATGACAGCAGTTGCGCTTCTCTTTGCAACTTACCAAGTCCGCCCTAGCCCGTTTTGTCTTTTGGACGAAATTGACGCGGCTCTTGACGACAAAAACGTTGCAAGCTTTGTAAGCACATTGCGCGCATTCGGAAACATAAGCCAGTACATTGTAATCACGCACAACAGAAAAACTGTAATGGGCGCATCGACAATGCTTGGCGTTACAATGGAAGAATCTGGAATTACAAAAGTTCTGCAAGTCCGCCTTGACGAAGACACCATGAATGGAAACATTGTGTTTAGCGATCAGTCGGATTTTGTGGAAGAGGAAGTTCAGCCGGAAGAAGGAATTGTAATTCCGCCGCGTCCTCCACGAAGAGAACACAATCCAGACGGAACTTTAAAAACCGATGCGAAAACTGAAACAGAGGAAAATATCAGCCAGCAATGAATTTCTTTGAAATTGTAAAGGAAAATCTGCAAAATTTTCTCCGGGCAAACACAAAGATTACAGCGGGAATAACAATTCTTCTTGTTGTTCTTGCGGTTTTTGCTTTTGCATCAGGAATTTTTCAAGAGAAAAAAAAACAGGAAAATTTTGTTTTTCCAGAGCAAATTCCTTTTTCAGCAGTAGAAGATTTTTTTCCGCCAAAAGATGATTCTCTAACTGAAGATTATTATTTTTCAAGAGAACAAAATTCCACTTGGAGCAAGGACGAATTCGACAGATGGTTTTCTGTTCCTTCAAAGGAAAATGTTGAAGCTCTTGGAAAATCAAATGAAAAAATTGCAAATGAAATTTTAGGAGCAGCTCCGTGATAAAATTTTTCTTAGCTTTACTTTTTACATTTTTATTTTTCTCATGCGCCTCTGCGCCAAAAGAAAATACAGCAGAGACTTTGCCTTTGCAATCAGAAATTGCCGCTGAAGAAAATCAAGCGCAAGAAATAGAAAATTCTCAAGAACAAAATCCTGAAATTCCAAAAGAAGAAATTCAGCCTGAAAAAAATTCATCGGACGAAAATCCGCCGGAAGAAAAAATTCAGGAAGAAATAAAACTTGAGCCGATTGAAGATATTCAAGGATATTACGAAAGCGACCCGGAACCAGTTTTTCTTGAAAAGCAGGAAATCATAGAGCCGATTGAAGAAACAGAAGAAATTCCTCTTGTTCCGCCGGAAGAAAAAATTCAGGAAGAAAATTCAGAGCCTGAAAAAGAAGAAAACGCATCGCCTGAAATTCCAAGCGGCGAAACTGCAGCAGAAGAAATTCAAACTGAACAGCTAGAACCTCCTGCTGAAGAAAAAACAGAAGTTAAAATAGAAAATGAAAATGCACAAGCAGAAATTCCAAATGCAGAAAATCCAGAAGAAATAATTTCGCAGCCAGAAATTCAAATTCCTGAAACAAATGCTGAAGAAAATTCCGCAGAGACAATTTCACAAGAAGAAGAAAAAACTGAGCCTGAAAAAGTTCCTGTAATTCCATCTCGTTCAGTTTCAATGAAAAACAGCCAGTACTTGGACATTGTTTATCCGGGAAAAGGCTGGATTTATCTTGGCGAAGAAGACGGAAAAAATTTGATGCGCTACTTTGGACGGAAAATCGGAGACAAGGATACTTCGTTCAGTTTGCGCTCCAGAGAAGAAGGAAAAACAATTCTTCATTTTTATAAAAACGACCAGCTCACCGGCGCTTTTATCGATGACTATTTGGAAGTTGAAATAAAAGGAAGAAATTATTCAGCTGAAAGAATTTTAGCACCTGACTACTCTTCTCTTGTTCCGCCATCGCAAAAAAATGCAGCTCAAGAAAAAATTTCAAGTTCAGAAATTTCAAATCAAAAAAATGAAACTTCTGCAAATTCTCCAAAAATTCCAGAAAAAAAAACAGATAGCAAAAACAATTCTGAAACTGAAAAACCAGCGGTTCAAACTTCAAATGAAATTTCTTCCGGCAATGAAGTTGCACCTTCGCAGGAAATTTCTTCAATAGAAAAAAACAATTCATCGGATTCTTCTAGTGACGAGCTTTTAAAAGCCGCGCAGGAAAATTTCAATTCAAAAAAGTATAAAGATTCGCTTGCCTGTCTTGAAAGTTTTTTTGAAAAAGCAGACTCAAGAATTGACGAGGGACTTTTTCTTCAGGCGCAGATTTTCGAATCGAATTCATCAGAAAGAAACATAAAAAATGCGCTTGATAATTATGAAACAATTGTCCGCCGTTATCCGCAAAGTTCAGTCTGGAAAAAAGCAAGCGAGCGGGTTACATACTTAAAAAAATTTTATTTCAATATAAGATAATTTTGGAGAAACAAAATGAGAAAAATTTTATCATTAGCAGTTTTTGTTCTTTTTGCATTTACCTCCTGCAATTTTAGAGCTGAAAAAAATGAGCCTAGAACAATTTCTGTTACAGGAAAAGGAACAGTAAAACTTGACAATGAAAAAGCCGTAATCTCACTTTCCGTTGTAACAAGAAGCTCAAGCGTTTTAGCAGCAACCGAAGACAATGCGAAAAAAATGGAAGCTGTAAGAAATTCGCTGGAATCACTTGGAATCGGAAAAGAAAATATTTCAACTTCATCATTTTATATTCAGCAGGAAACTTCGTATTCAAACGGACGAACAATTCTTGGACAATACGTAGTTTCAAATGGAATAAATATTTTGATTTCTTCAATTGAAAAAACTGGGCAGATAATTGACGGAGCTGTAAAAGCGGGCGCAAATCAGTTTAATTCAATATCATTTTCCGCCG
The DNA here is from genome assembly GCA_963654755.1 of Desulfovibrionaceae bacterium. Classification (GTDB taxonomy): domain Bacteria; phylum Spirochaetota; class Spirochaetia; order Treponematales; family Treponemataceae; genus Treponema_D. The sequence goes on along the minus strand of CAVKBG010000002.1, from coordinate 21,995 downwards.
GAGAAACTTCCGATGCAGAAAAGCAAGCTAGAATTCTTGCGTTGCGTGATGCTGAGCAAAAGGCAGTTACACTTGCAAGCACAAGCGGATGTTCAGTTGGAAAAATCATTTCAATAAAAGAACGTCCTGCAATCACAGAAGGCATATCGAACACAGTTTTATATGCGGCAAAAACGGAAGACAGCTCCACTCCAGTTTCAGGAGGAAAAACTTCCGTTTCTGTAAATGTTGAAGTAGTTTACGAAATTCAGTAAACTGATTATATTTTATTTAATAGAGGCAAAAAATGTTGGACTACAGATTTATCAAAGACAATCTTGAAGCAGTAAAGAAAAATATCATAGACCGCAACATGGATCCTGCAAAAGCTGATGCAGATTTAGTAGTGAAGCTTTTTGATGAGCGCACAGCTCTTACAACGGAACTTCAAAATCTTCAGCAAAAAAGAAATGCAAATGCGGCGGCAATGAAGCAAAAACTCGATCCAGAAACAAGAGCAAAATATATTGAGGAAGGAAAAAGCATAAAGGATGAAGTTTCTTCCGCGGAAGCAAAACTTTCTGAACTCGAAGTAAAACTTGAAGAAGCCGGGCGTCAAATTCCAAACATGGCAAATCCAAAAGTTCCAGTTGGAAAAGTTGACACAGAAAATCTTGAAGTAAAAAAAGTTGGTCAGCCAAGAAAATTTGACTTCAAGCCAAAAAGCCATGTTGAGCTTGGCGAATCGCTGGATTTAATTGACTTTGAGCGCGGAACAAAAGTTTCTGGTGCGAAATTTTATTACCTTAAAAACGAAGCTGTTTTTCTTGAGCAGGCGCTTATAATGTACGCCCTCAATATTTTGCGCAAGCACGGATTTACAACATTTATAACTCCAGACATTGCACGTGAAGAAGTTTTAAAAGGAATTGGATTTAATCCACGCGGAAACGAAAGCAATGTTTATGCAATCGAAGATGAAGGAACTTGTCTTGTTGCAACTGCGGAAATAACACTCGGCGGCTATCATTCTGGGGAAATTCTTGACAAGTCAAAACTTCCGCTTATGTACTGCGGACTTTCTCATTGCTTTAGACGCGAAGCTGGTGCTGCAGGACAATTCAGCAAAGGACTTTACAGAGTTCATCAGTTTGATAAAGTTGAAATGTTTGTTTACTGCCTTCCAGAGCAGAGCGATTCTCTTCACGAAAAACTCCGCCTAATTGAAGAAGAAATTTTCAGCGGACTTGGACTTCCGTTCCGTGTCGTTGATACTTGCACTGGAGACTTGGGCGCGCCTGCTTACAGAAAATGGGATTTGGAAGCCTGGATGCCTGGCCGCGCTGACGAAAATCATCCAGAAGGTGATTACGGCGAAGTAACTTCAACTTCAAACTGCACAGATTATCAGGCACGCAGACTGAATGTAAAATACCATGACGACGATGGAAAAAATAAATACGTTCACATGCTTAACGGAACAGCCGTTGCAGTTGGAAGAGCGATGCTTGCAATTCTTGAAAATTATCAGAATGAAGACGGCTCTGTAACAATTCCAGAAGTTCTTGTTCCTTACTGCGGATTCGGCAAAATCGGACCAAAATCAGACGTAGCATCTCCAGTTTACAAAACAATCAAAAAATAAAAATAGGAAGTCAAAGTTATGGAAGACAAAAATTATTCAAAAGGCATTTTTTACATTTTACTCTTTGCTTCCATAATTTTGGCGACTGTTGTTCTAAAAATCACATCTTCGTTTTTTATTCCGCTCACGCTTGCACTGATGCTTTCGTTTGTTTTTTATCCATTTGTAAAGAACCTTACGAAATTTCATATTCCCTGGATTGTGGGAATAATTCTTGTTGTGATTTTAGCGGCGGCGGCTTTTTTTATAATCGGAAATCTTTTGGTTGCAAGCTGCCGGACAGTTTTAAATGCTTATCCAAAATACGAGGCAAGATTCACAACTGTCTACAGTTTGATTGCGGAAGCTTTCCACATTCCTTTTGATGAAAATTCGTCGCTGATTATAAACCTTTGGAATTCATTGGGCGTAAGAACGTTTGTTCAGAATTTCGCATTGGCGGCAAGTAGCTATATGTTTTCAACTGCAAAAGTCATACTTGTAATTGCGCTGTTTATTGTTTTCTTTTTAATTGAAATCCGCGGAATGAAAGAAAAAGTAAAAACTGCGTTCCCGGAAGAGCATCTTAATAGAAAAATAATGTTCATAATAACCAAGACAATTGCAGAAGTAACGCGCTACATTTCCATAAAATTTTTGATTTCATTTTTCACAGGTCTTCTTGTGTTTTTGTTCTGCTTTATGATTGGGCTTGACTTTGCAATTATCTGGGGATTTCTTGCGTTCATTTTGAACTTTATCCCAACGTTTGGTTCTATTCTTTCCTGGGCGCTTACAACTGGATTTGCGGTTCTTCAGTTTTATCCTTCATTTGGAAAAATTCTTTATGTTGGAATAGCCGTGCTTGCAGTCAATTTTATTCTTGGAAATATTATTGAGCCACGCTGGGAAGGTTCTGACCTTGGAATTTCTCCATTTCTTATTCTTGTAAGCCTTTCACTTTGGGGCTGGCTCTGGGGATTTATTGGAATGATTCTCGCAGTTCCGATTCTTGTAATTATAAAAATCATCTGTGAGAACATTCAAATCCTAAATCCAATTGGAGTTCTTTTGGGAAACAAAACAAATTTCAATAATAGAAAAAGAAAATTTTCGCTTTTCAACAGAAAGAATTAATTAGCCGGAATTGCTGGACAACTTTTGAATTCGATTAATAGCCCTAATTTAGAGTTTTATAATTTTATGTAATTATCGGATTCGAGCCGATAATCTATCAAATTTTTATAACAGATTCCCGTGTCCTAGCACGGGAATGACAGTAAAATGACTGTTTCTGTCAAAGCTCAAAATGCTATTCGCCTAAAATTTTTCCAGTGATTCTTTCATACAAAAATCTGGAATCCTCTTCTTTTAAATTTTCATATTTAAGGGCGACACATTTTGTATTTTTTGAATTTTCGTTTTCATAAATTTTTTCAACAGAACATTCAACTTGAACTGTTCTTTTTAAAAGCTTGTTTTCCGAAAGCGTAAAGAAAAGCGAAAGATTGTATTTTAATTCAGAATCAAGATTTTCAGAATTTTCAGCGCAGGCAAGCACAATTCTTTTGTCATCGGCAAAAATTATAAAAAACGGTTTTACTCTGCCCTCCACTGGTTCTTGTGGAAAAATATTTTTTTCAGAAAGATAGCGGACAATGCTCAAAAGCTGAATGCCGTTTCCGATTGGATTTGCCTGCCCGGATTTTACTTCCTGCACAAATTTTTCAAGAAGCGATTTTGCCTCATGCTGATTTTCTTCTGGGATTTCAGACCATTTTGGAGTAGAAAAAATTCTGTAGCCTTTCATCGGAATGCAGTCGATTTCAACAACAGAATTTTCCGCTTTGTAAGAAATTTTTCCGCTAAAGTCATAATCATTTTTTGAAAAAATTTCTGGAATTCTTTTTATGCTTGAAGGAATGACAATCGCAAGTCCCTGGGAACATTCTTTCATCGTTGTGATAAAATAAAGTCCAAGATGATTAAAATAAAACTGGACTTTTACAAGCTTTCCCAAAAACGGAAGAACTGTGCGCGCAGGATTTTTCAAAAGAATTATTCCTTGATTCAAAACTTTTATTTGCTCGGAAGGAATCGCGACAGGAAAAACTGCGCTTGCAGGAATTCGGCTTTCTTTTTCAGGCACAGGAATTTTTGCGTCAACCATTTCAGCATCAGCCTGCTCCGGCTTTTTTTCAAGCGTAACAGTCAGAGGAACATTGTCATCCATAAGATATTGAAGCACAAGCTCCCTTTCTATTTTTGTAAGCTCCTTGTTTTCAGACATCGTTCCTCCTGTTAATTTTTGTTCCAGCTGAAAATTTCAAGCTGAAAAATTTTCCATTCTTGGTCTGTTTTTTTTAAATACGCATAAACGTCAACACTTGAACTTTTACCATTTGATTTAAGAAAAATTCTTACCGGGCATTGATAAATTCCATCAGAAAAAAAAGGCTCGCCCGCAATATGATTTAAAACTTTCGCTTTCATTTCAGAAAAGTCATGCAGAAAAATCACCAGCGAATAAAGATTTTCAGATTCAAAATATTTTTCAAAATCCGCATTATTTTCAAATGCATAAAAAAATGAATCAAGAACTTTTAAAGCTTCCTTGTCCATTGAAGAAATGTCAAGGCTGAACGAATCCTTAAAATTCGGAAAAACTGATTTTGAATCAACAGAAGCCAAAGCGACAGAAGATGGCGACAATGCAGCTTTAGAAGAAATATTTTTTACAGCAGGCAATTTTTCTTTTAAAATATCAGCTTCAATTTCGTTTGACCACAAAGAGATTCTTTCAAAATTTTCTGCGGAACTTTTTAAAGTTTCATCTTTGACTTCAGATTCTTCAACAGAAGCCGTGCATGAAACAAAAAGTGCAACAATTAAAATTCCAGCTGAAAAAATTCTTATCATATTCTTGCACATTATAATGGGGATTTTTGCAAAAGGAAAGATATTTTTTCAACAAACTAAAAATGCGATGTTACAAAAAATAAAGTTTGCGGTTTTATGTGTAATATATTATATTTATAAAAACAAAAATTTTCGGAGGAAACTATGGAAAATCAAATGACGTTTTACGCTCCAACAGAAACTGAAAGGAAACTTTTCTTAACAAGAACTTACTTATGGATGGGAATCGCACTTCTTGTGAGCGCGGCAGTTTCATTTTTCGCGGCAGAATCAGGACTGATTATTTCTATTCTAAAGGCAACAGGCGGAATCGGACTTATCATTCTTTGCATTGCTGAAATCGGACTTGTAGTCGGACTTACTTCTTCAATCAGAAAAATTTCTGTAGCAAACGCAAGGCTTTTGTTCATTTTGTATTCAGCTTTGAATGGACTTACAATTTCTACAATTTTCTTTACCTATACAACAAGTTCAATCGCAGTTTGCTTTGTTTCCGCAGCGGCAATGTTCTTTGGAATGTCGCTTTACGGACTTAAAACAAAATCGGATCTTACAACAGCCGGACGCTATCTTATGATGGCTCTTCTTGGAATTATCATAGCTTCTTTGCTGAATGGAATTCTGTTCCTTTTTGAAGCCGGAAGCACAATGTTCGACTGGCTGATTTCTGTTGCTTCTGTAGTTGTGTTCACAGGACTTACAGCTTATGACTCACAGAAAATTATGCGCATTTCTTCAAGGGCGGACAGTTCAGATTCATTTAAGAAAATTGCGATTTACGGCGCACTTGAGCTTTACCTTGATTTTATAAATATTTTCCTTTCGCTTTTAAGGCTTTTTGGAAACCGCAAATAAGTTTCAATTAAAAAAATTTTCAACAGCGTGCAGAATGGCATCCAAAGGTGAATACATTCTTTTTGTCATCGGCACGCTCCGTGTAAAAATTCCGCCGTATTTTTTTTCAACTATGCGGCGGTCTAAAACAACAACAATTCCTTTGTCATCAGCGCGCCTCACAAGCCGTCCAAATCCCTGCCTGAATTTTATTACAGCCTGCGGAAGGCTTAGCTGCATAAAAGGATTTCTGCCTTTTTTTTCAAGAGCTTCACTTCGTGCTGAAAAAACAGGGTCATTCGGAACTGCAAACGGAAGCTTCACAATTATCACTTGGCTAAGGCTGCTTCCCGGAACATCAACGCCTTCCCAAAAACTGTCGGTTGCAAACAAAACGCTGTTTGTGTCTTTTTTGAATTTTTCAAGAAGCCGGAATCTGTCTTCATCGCCCTGCTTAAAAACTTCAATCCCATTTTCAGAAAGAATATTTCGGCTTGCATTGAAAGTAAATTTCAGGCTGTCATAGGAAGTGAAAAGAACAAGAGTTTTTCCGCCCGAAGCCAAAATAAGTTTTGGAACTGCATCTTCAACAAAAGTTTGGAAATACGAGCTGTCTGGAAAAGGCGCGTCATTCGGAACTGCAAACAAAACATTTTCTTTGTATGGAAACGGAGAATCAAAGCTGTCCTGCGCCACACGCTCAGGCTCTGCAAATGAAATTCCAACACGGCGTGTCCAGTAGTTAAAATTTCTGTCAATCCGCACCGTCGCGCTTGTGCAGACAACAGTTTTCATCGGCTCAAAAACTCCAGAGTTCATCAAAGGCGCAATGTCAAGCGGAGTCTGAATAAACTGGACAAAAGTCACAAAATCCTCACCGGGAACTTTCGGAGGAATTTTCACTTTCTGAAGCCAAAAAACAGTATCGTCTTTTTCTTCCCAGAGCAAAAAATTTCCGCACAAAGCCGCCAAAGATTCAAGACGGCGCAGAACGGTTTTTGCTTCCCAGACTGCCGGAACTTCAGAATCCTTGTCATCGACTTTTTCAAGAACTTCACGCACAAGATTGTTAAATGCAGAAATTGCAGATTTCAGTTTTGAAAGGGCATTAAAAGTTCCGCCGAATTTCTGAGAATTTCCATGGTGAATTCTTGCGTTAAAATTTTCATCAAGCTCAAGAATTGAAACTTGATCAAGTTCCAAAAGAGAATCTTTTATTCCGTTGACAAGAACTGGCGCGCGTTCCATACAGTCATCTGCGGAAGAAAATGCGGCAGCCTGAACAAGAAAACCTGTGTTTGAGCTTCTGAAAGTCCTGAACAAAAGATTCACCTGCTTCATCACTTTAAATCTTGTTATGATTTCACTGAAAAAACTAGTCGCGCTGTCTTCAATTCCGTGGGCTTCATCAAAAACAATCCGCCTGTAAGGAGGAAGAACGGCCGCATTGTCGTAGCCTGCTCCGCTCATTCTGCTTTCGATGTCCGCAAACAAAAGATGATGGTTTACAATTATTATGTTTGCGCTGGCAGCTTCATTGCGGACTTTCATCACAAAGCAGTTTTCCCTGAACGGACATCTTCCGCCAAGACAAGCATCACTTTCGCTGTTTACTTTTGACCACACACTTTCAGACGGAAGAAACGTAAGATCGCTTTTGCTTCCTGTTGAACTTGTTTTTGTCCATTCATTTATTTTGTCAATAATTTCAATTTCTTCATTAAAAAGGCTTCTGTCATTTTCCGCCTCTGAAAGCCTCCGAAGGCAGATATAGTTTTGCCGGCCTTTTAAAAGCACCGCCTTTATTTTTTTTCCGATTAATTTTTGAGCAAACGGAATGTCTTTTTCAAAAAGCTGCTGCTGAAGATTTATAGTTCCCGTGGAAACAACAACGCATTCCTTGTTTTTCACCGACCAAAGCATTGCCGGAATCAAATACGCAAAACTTTTTCCAACTCCAGTTCCAGCTTCAAAAACACCGATTTTTTCCTTATTAAAGGATGCCGCGATTTCTTTTGAAAGTGAAATTTGCGACGGACGCTCCTCGTAGTTTCCGTAGGATTTTGCAAACGGACCTTGGCTTGAAAGAAAAAATGCAGTTTCTTCCTCATTTAAAAACTCAATTTTTTTAGGCTTGACAGGCTCTACAACCACATAAACCCGGGAAACTTCATTGTCAACTATGTAAAATCCGAGCGAAGTGTCAGAAGCATTGTAGGCAATATTTTGGTCTGCCTCGCTAGGAGAAAGATTTCCGCTTGGATGATTATGGATTATGACATTTCCTTCTCTTGCTGCGTTTTTATTGACAACTACGGAATTTTCGTTTCCGCGGGAACCAGCCTGAACCGAAACAACAATGCCTTCCAAATTTATTTTTCCAGCCCAAAAAACTTCATTTCCGTCCGCGTCTTCAATATCAGAGCGCATAGCATCAATTACATTCTGGCTGAATCTTTTCAAGGCTTCCATAATCAGCGGTATTTTAGATTGAAAGAAAAAAATGTTCAACAAGCAAATTTTATATGTGAATAAAATCACAATATTTTCTGTAAGTTGTTATAAATTTCACAAGAAAATTGAAAAATCGTTAAAATCAGGCTTAAAAGGCAGTTTTCGTTTTTATTTTCATTAACAGGTATATTTTTTTGTGTTATAATATAATTTGAATGTTGCTGTCATAGAAGGAATTTTCTTCGGACTATGCGGCGGCTCTTTTAAAACCATTTGCACACAGGAGATATTTATGGCAAACAAAATCACCATTATTGGTGCTGGACAAGTTGGCTCATCTATTGCTTATGCCCTTTGTCTTAAAAGCATTGCAACTGAAATCGTTATGATTGACATTGACAAAAACCGCGCTATGGGAGAAGCTCTGGACATTCGCCAGGGAACTCCATACATGAGCCCTGTAAATATTCACGACGGCTCTTATGAAGATGCAAAAGATTCAGACCTTGTAATCTTGACTTCTGGAGTTGCACGCAAGCCGGGACAGTCTCGTCTTGACCTTGCTCAGACAAATGTAAACATAACAAAGTCAATTATTCCGCAGATTGCAAAAGTTGCTCCAAATGCAATTTATATTATCGTTGCAAATCCTGTTGACATTCTTACATATCAGTTTGTAAAAACATCTGGAATTCCTGCTGACCACATCATCGGAACTGGAACTTTGCTTGACACAGCAAGATTGCGCACAAAAATCGCTGATGTATACGGAATCGGTCAGCCGAACCTTCACGCTTATGTTTTCGGCGAGCACGGAGACTCTTCCTTTGTTCCTTGGTCTTTGGTAAACGTAGCTTCAGTTCCTGTAGATTCATACTACGACAGCCTCAACGGAAAAGGAAATGCAAAGCCTGACCACGCTGAAATTGAAGACTTTGTACGCAAATCAGGCGGAATCATTATTTCAGCAAAAAAATGCACAAACTACGGAATCGGAGCTACGACAGCACGTCTTTGCGAAATCATCAAAAATTCAAATGATTCTGTTACAATCGCTTCTTCAATGCTTACAGGCGAATACGGAATCAGCGATGTATGTTTGAGCATTCTTACAGTTGTTGGCGGACACGGAATTACAGGCCGTCTTGTTGCTCCACTTACAGACAACGAAATTGCGCAGCTCAAGCATTCCGCAGACTGCCTCAAAGACGTAATCAAGCAGCTGGAGTTCTAAATGGAATACAGAATTGAACATGACAGCATGGGAGAAGTAAAAGTTCCTGCTGACAAACTCTGGGGCGCGCAGACTGAACGCAGCCACGAAAATTTCCTTATCGGCGTTGGAATTGAAACAATGCCGCGTGAAATTACAAAGGCTTTCGGTTATCTGAAAAAGGCGGCGGCTCTTGCAAACAATGCGCTCAAACCTGAAAAAATGACAGACAAAAAGCTCAAGGCAATTTCCGAGGCTTGCGATGAAGTTATTTCAGGCTCGTTGAACGAAAACTTTCCGCTTGTTGTATGGCAGACAGGTTCTGGCACACAGTCAAACATGAACACAAATGAAGTCATTGCGAACAGAGCAAACCAGATTGCAGGCGAAAAACTTTGCCATCCGAATGACGACATAAACATGAGCCAGTCTTCTAACGACACTTTCCCAACTGCAATGCACATTGCCGCTGTTGTTGAAGTTGAAGACAAGCTTTTTCCGGCAATCGACACGCTTGTTGACACTTTCAAAAAACTGGAAAAGGCAAATGAAGGCATTGTAAAGTCAGGACGCACTCACCTTCAGGACGCAGTTCCAATTCAGTTCTCGCAGGAAATTTCAGGCTGGAGAACTTCTCTTGAGCGCGACAAGGAAATGCTTTCTTCTTCTCTTCCATATTTAAAGCAGCTTGCTTTGGGCGGAACAGCGGTTGGAACTGGACTTAATGCGCCGGCTGGATTTGACACTCTTGTTGCAAAGAAAGTTTCAGAGCTTACAGGAAAAGATTTCATTACAGCACCAAATAAATTCCATGCGTTGACTTCAAAAGATGAAATTGTTTTTGCGCACGGAGCTTTAAAAGCGCTTGCCGCTGACTTGATGAAAATCGCAAACGACGTAAGATGGCTTGCTTCCGGTCCAAGATGCGGAATCGGCGAAATCCATATTCCAGAAAACGAACCGGGCTCTTCAATCATGCCGGGAAAAGTAAATCCGACACAGTGCGAGGCAATGACAATGGTTGCCGTTCAGGTTATGGGAAACGATGCGGCAGTTGGAATGGCGGCTTCACAGGGAAACTTTGAGCTGAATGTATTTATGCCGGTAATCGCGTATAATTTCCTTCAGTCTGTAAGGCTTCTTGCTGAAGTAATGGTTAGCTTCAATAAAAACTGCGCGGTTGGAATCACAGCAAACAAGGAAAAAATGCACTTCAACTTGTACAATTCCTTGATGCTTGTAACAGCCTTGAATCCATACATCGGATACGAAAACGCGGCAAAAACAAGCCACAAAGCTTACGAAGAAAATATTTCACTTAAAGATGCCTGCGTACAACTCGGCTTCCTTACAGCTGAAAAATTTGACGAAGTTTTCCATCCAGAAGAAATGGCTGGCGTGAAAAAATAAAAATACCAAGCCTTAAGTTTATTCTTGAGGCTAGCTAAAAATATCCTGCACTTAGGAGCAAAGAATGAGTGAGAACCAGACACACACACTGACTTATTCTTATTTTCCAGGCTGCACGCTAAAAAACAAGGCGAAGGATTTGGACTTATACGGCCGTTTAAGCGCTGAAGCTCTTGGTTTCAAACTTGAAGAAATTGAAGAGTGGCAGTGCTGCGGCGGTGTGTATCCTACAGGCAAAAATGAAATTGCCTCGAAGCTTTCTTCTGTCCGGGCTTTGGCTGCATCCAGAGATAAGAACCAGGCATTGGTAACGCTGTGCTCAGCATGTTACAATGTAATCAAACAGGTGAACAATGACCTGCAGAATGACGAGAACACAATTTTAAAAGTAAACAATTATCTCGCCCAAGACAATATTGAATACCACGGAGAAGCAAAAGTCCTTCACTTCCTCGAAGTTCTCCGTGACGAAATCGGCTGGGACAACGTAAAGAAGGCCGTCAAGAATCCTTTTAAGGGAAAGAAAATCGGAGCTTATTACGGCTGCCTTCTTCTTCGCCCGGGAAAGGTGATGGAATTTGACGATCCTGAGAATCCGAAAATCCTTGAGGACTTTATAACTGCAATCGGCGGAACTCCGGTCATTTATGCCCAGCGCAACGAGTGCTGCGGTGCCTATGCCGCGTTTGAGGACGAGACAATTCCTCAGAAAAGGTCAGCTTCAATTCTTGCGAATGCCGAGGACATGGGAGCGGACTTCCTTGTTACAAGCTGCCCTCTCTGCCGCTACAATCTCATAAAGAACAAAGGCTCTTCAAAGCTTGATGTTATCTACTTTACAGAACTTCTTGCGGAAGCTCTCGGCGTAAAAGATGCCGTAGCAAAGGAGGCTGTGAATGCTTGAGTCAGAAATTCAGAAATACAAGGAACTGATTCTTGAGACAAGCGGAGTCAATCCTAAAAAATGCATGGTCTGCGGAAAATGCTCCGGAACCTGCCCTAATTACGACTCTATGGAATATCATCCGCATCAGTTTGTGCAGATGGTTGAGAACGGAGAAATCGAGCCGCTTTTAAAAAGCAAATCGATTTATACTTGCCTGACTTGCTTTGCCTGCCTTGAGAGATGTCCACGCCAGGTTGAGCCGGCTAAGCTTATTGACGCTGTACGCACTGTTGTTGAGCGTGAGCGCGGTCCGCTTCATCTTGATCCTGTTCAGGTTCCTGAAAAGCTTGATGAAGACACTCCGCAGCAGCTTTTGATGAGCGCATTCAGAAAGTACCGCAAATAGGAGCAGCATCATGGAAAGAATCGGTGTTTTCGTGTGCCATTGCGGCACTAATATCGCAGGCACTGTTGACGTTGCAAAAGTAGCTGAAGAGCTCGGCAAGGTAAACGGTGTAGTTTATTCAACTCATTATACATATATGTGTTCTTCTGCCGGTCAGAAAATGATTGAGGACAAGATTCACGAGCTTAACCTTACAGGTGTAGTTCTTTGCTCTTGTTCTCCGCGTATGCATGAAAAGACCTTCCGTTCCTGTGCGGAGCGCGCCGGCTTGAATGCTTACAAGGTAGAAGTCGCAAATATCCGTGAACAATGTTCATGGGTTATGAAAGAAATGGGCGATGCAACAGAAAAAGCCATTGCTTTGGGCAAGGCGGCTGTCGCAAAGACAATTCTTGACACGCCTTTAATTGAAGGCGAAACGCCAATGACAAAACGCGCATTGGTAATCGGCGGAGGTATAGCAGGAATCACAGCGGCTCTCGACATTGCAGACGCAGGATTTCCGGTTGATATTGTTGAAAAGGACTATACAGTCGGCGGAAAGATGGCAAAGCTCGACAAGACTTTCCCTACTTTGGACTGCGCGTCTTGTATTGTCACGCCGAAAATGACTGAAGTCAGCCAGAATCCGAACATCCGCATCCTCTCCTATTCGGAAGTTGCAGGTGTAAGAGGATATATCGGAAACTTTGAGGTGGACATCAAACGCCATCCTCGCTATGTTGACGAGACAAAATGCACGGGCTGCGGAGCCTGTATCGAAAAGTGTCCGAACAAGAAAGTTCCGAACGCATTCAACTTGAACCTCAACAACCGCAAGGCAATTGATATTCCGTTTGCCCAGGCTGTTCCTAAGGTAGCTGCAATTTCTGCGGACTACTGTCTTCATATAAAGGGAATGAAGAACGGCAAGGACAATGTCTGCGGATTCTGCGAGAAGGTCTGTGCAGCAGGAGCAATCAACTTCCATCAGGAAGAGACAATGCTCACTGAAAAATACGGCGCAATCATCGTGGCTACCGGGTACAATCCGATCAGCCTTGAAAAATTCGATGAGTACGCATACAGCCAGAGCCCGGACGTTGTTTCTTCACTTGAATTTGAACGTCTCTGCAACGCATCCGGCCCTACAAACGGACATCTTCTCCGCCCTTCAGACGGAAAAGAGCCGAAGAACATTGTCTTTGTTCAGTGCGTAGGAAGCCGTTGCTCTGCAGACTCTACAAAGGGCCACGAATACTGCTCAAAGATTTGCTGTATGTACACTGCAAAGCATGCAATTCTTACACGCGACCACTATCCTGATACAAACATCACTGTATTCTATATTGACGTGCGCACTCCGGGAAAGAACTTTGATGAATTCTACCGCCGCGCAGTTGAGCAGTACGGTGTTCACTACATCAAGGGACAGGTGGGAAAAGTAACTCCGCTCTCAGACGGAACACTTGACGTGCAAGGTTCTGACTTGATTCTGAACAGACAGGTTCATATCAAGGCGGATATGGTTGTTCTTGCCGCTTCAATTGAAGCCGACAAGTCGGCGCGTCCTCTTGCGACAATGCTTACAACTTCCATGGACAACAACGACTTCTTCCTTGAAGCCCATGCAAAGCTCCGTCCTGTTGAGTCTCCTACAGCCGGCATTTTCCTTGCCGGATGCTGTCAGGGACCTAAGGATATTCCAGAGACTGTAGCGCAATCTTCCGGTGCGGCTGCAAAGGCAATCTGCCTGCTCGTAAAGGACAAGCTCAAGAACAATCCTTGCACTGCTAATCCGAACGAGAATGCCTGCAACGGCTGCGGTCAGTGTGCGAACGTCTGTCCTTACGGCGCAATTTCTTATATTGAGAAAGATTTCCGCGGACCGAACAGAACTACAATTACTCGCCGTGTTTCTCAGGTAAACAAGGCGATGTGCCACGGATGCGGAGCCTGTACGGTTGCCTGTCCTTCCGGCGCAATGGATCTGTTAGGATTCAGCAACAAACAAATCTTGGCGGAGGTTGATTCAGTACTGTAATTCGCAACGCTCAACAAGCTATGCGTAATTATTTATTCTGAAAAAAAGAACTATGGCTGAAAATAAAGAATGGGAACCTAGAATTGTTGCTTTCTGCTGCAACTGGTGCTCTTACGCCGGTGCGGACTTGGCTGGCAACAACCGTCTTGAATATCCTAAGAATGTAAAAATCATCCGTATTCCATGCTCATGCAGGCTGAATCCTCTGTTTATTCTCCGTGCATTTCAGCGTGGCGCAGACGGTGTAATCTTATGCGGATGTCACCCCGGTGACTGTCACTACTCTACAGGAAACTATTTTGCGCGCCGACGCATGACCCTGCTTTTCTCAATGCTTGACTATCTGGGAATTGACAAGGGACGCACACGCGTTGAATGGTGTTCCGCCGCTGAAGGTGTCCGCTTTGCCGGAATCATGAACGATTTCGTATCGCAGATAAAAGCCCTTGGCGAAAACAAAAAGCTGGAGGATGTAAGATGCAAGACAAACTGATTGCCCGCGCCAAGGAACTTCTTTCTGAAGGCAAGGTACAAAAGGTTGTCGGCTGGAAAAAAGGTCTCTTTGATGACGACATCACTCCGGCCGTATTTGCAACCGCAGAAGAACTGGACAAGGACTTTGTATTCAATAAATATTGCAAGGCGAACCTTTCAAAATATCTGGTCGGAATCACAAGAAACATTGAGATTGCGAAAAGCACGACACGCATGAACAACACGATGGCAAAGCAGCGCGATCCGAACGCACAGGACAAGCCTATTCCGTCCGAAACCGTTCTTGTGTTCTTAAAGCCGGCTGACACATATTCGTTCACCCAGCTGCTCAAGGAAAGCCGCATTACAAGAAGTGATGTCTATGCGATCGGTGTTCCGTGCCAGGATTCAATTGACGGCGGAAATGTATGCGGAAACTGCGCCGGAAAGAAACCAGTCTCATGCGACGAGTACATCGGCGTGGATCCGGAAGCTGAAGTTGCTCCGAACACGGCAAGAATGGAGGCTGTCTCAAAGATTGAGGCTATGTCAGTGAATGAGCGCTATGAATTCTGGAGAAATGAATTCAGCCGCTGCATCAGATGCAATGCCTGCCGCAATGTATGCCCTGCCTGCACCTGCGAGAAATGCGTATTCGACAACAACGCGCTCTACACAACGCAGAAAGTCGCGGAGACAAGCTTTGAAGAAAGCCTGTTTCATATTATCCGCGCGTGGCATGTGGCCGGACGCTGCACGGATTGCGGCGAATGCTCAAGAGTTTGTCCTCAGAACATTCCGCTTTACCTTCTTAACCGCAAGTACATCAAGGACATCAATGAAATCTACGGCGACTATCAGGCCGGAGCGGACATGGAGTCTAAGCCTGCAATGCTCCGTTTCCAGGAAGACGACCCGGAGACAACGATTGTTTACGACAGATCAAAAGACGGAGGTAATGAATAATGCTTAGTATCGCAAAAGATAAAATCGATTCATTATTTGAGCTTATCGGTTCAAAGCAGCCTTTGTATTTGCCTGTTGACAACAATTCAGGAAAAGCTGACTTTGCGAAATGGCAGAAAGGCACAAAACTTTCAGAAAAGTTAAAGACAACACGCTCCGCCAAGGACTTTTTCTTTCCGAAGACCGAGCACATGGTAAGCTATGAAGTAAGCGGAAAGGAAGTTAAAGTCGTTGATCCAAGAAAACAGATTGAGGATTTTGTAATCTTCGGTGTACGCGCCTGCGATGCACGTGGATTTGAGGCAATCGACAATGTCTACCTGAACATGAATCCTGTGGACTCTTACTACAAGAACCGCCGCGAGCACGGAACAGTAATATGCTTGGCCTGCAATGAGCCTGCAAAAACCTGCTTCTGTTCCACATTCGGAATTGACGCGTCACTTGCAAAACCTGCAGGAGACGTGAGCTGCTGGCTTGCTGACGGAAAATATTATTTTGAGGCGAACACGGACAAAGGCAAGGCTTTTATTGAGAACGCTAAATCTGCTCTTGAGGACGCTGACACATCGGCTGTTGACAAGTGCAAAAATGACATCTCGGCAAAAGTTGAGGCTCTTCCGTTCGCCCATCTGGAGCTCTCCAAGTTCCAGGGCAAGGATATGCTCAAGATTTTTAACTCGAAAATCTGGGACAAGGTTTCTGAGCCTTGCGTTGGCTGCGGAACCTGTACTTATGTCTGCCCTACCTGTATGTGCTTCGATGTGCGCGACTTCGCCACAAACAACGGCGTTCGTCAGGTTCGCTGCTGGGATTCCTGCATGTACAACGACTTCACCCAGATGGCTGCGGAAAATCCGCGTCATACACAGAAGGAAAGAAGCCGCCAGAGATTCATGCACAAGCTCATGTACTATCCTATGGCGCATGAGGGAATGTTCAGCTGCGTTGGCTGCGGACGCTGCGTTGAAAGCTGCCCTGTGAACATGAACATCGTCAAGGTCATCAAAGCCGTCAACGAGAGCGATGACATCTAAGGAATAGGAGAAACTGATGGAAAACAAAGAAAGCTTTATTCCTTATGTAGGAAAAATTATTGATATTAAGCAGGAAACTCCTGATGTAAAGACTTTCAGTGTAGTCGGTCTTGACGGAAAGAAATTGTTCGAGCACATTCCTGGACAGTGCGCAATGCTGATTGTTCCGGGCGTGGGCGAATCGATGATTTCCATAACATCTTCTCCGACTCTTGAAACTCACATGGAATTTTCAATCAAGAAGTGCGGCTGCGTTACTGAATGGCTTCACTCTGCGGAAGTCGGTCAGGAAATCTGCCTTCGCGGACCGATCGGAAACGGATTCCCTGTTGAAGGCGCGCTCAAAGGCAAGGACATTCTCGTTATTGCCGGCGGTATCGGAATCGCTCCTGTTCACTCGGTTGTAAACTACATGATGGATCACCGCGAGAACTACGGAAGAATTCAGGTCATCTACGGAAGCCGCTCAAAGGCTGATCTTGTGCGCCTTGAGGAGATGCAGAACGTCTGGATGAAGCAGCCGAACTGCTCGATAAATCTTACAATCGACCGTCCGCAGGATGACTGGGACGGACACGTTGGATTTGTTCCTCCTTACGTTACAGAATGCAATCCGGACCCTAGCATGACAGTAATCATGTGCGGACCTCCAATTCTGATTCACCTTTCGCTCGACGCATTGAAAAAGCTCGGATTTAAGGACAATCAGGTCTTTACGACTATGGAAATGCGCATGAAGTGCGGAATCGGAAAATGCGGAAGATGCAATATCGGAGACAAATTCGTCTGCAAAGACGGACCGGTATTCAGCTTCGACCAGCTTGGAGAACTGCCTCCAGAGTATTGATTTCAAGAATTTTCCTGTGAAGATTCGAAAATTTTTATAAGACTTCAGATGCGCCGTCCGCGGCGCATGAGGAGATTAAATTATGTCAGAAACAAAACAGATGGCTACAATATATCTGTTCGGCAAGAAATACGAAGTGCCGGCAGAACTTACAATCATGAACGCAATGGAATATGCCGGCTACCAGCTCAAACGCGGCTGCGGATGCCGCAACGGATTCTGCGGAGCCTGCGCTACAATCTACAGAATCAAGGGCGAGAACCAGCTCCAGACTTGTCTTGCCTGCTCAAAGAAAGTCGAGAACGATATGTACATTGCCACACTTCCGTTCTTCCCTCTTGTAAAGCAGGTTTACGACTTGAACACAATGAAGCCTGAGCAGACCGTAATGATGCAGCTTTACCCGGAAATCTATTCATGCGTAGGCTGCAACGCTTGTACAAGAGCCTGTCCTCAGAGCCTCAACACAATGCAGTACATCGCTTATGCACAGCGCGGAGACTTCGCAAAATGCGCGGATCTCTCATTTGACTGCGTTATGTGCGGATGCTGCTCTTCAAGATGTCCTGCAGGAATCAGCCATCCTCAAGTTGCTGAACTTGCCCGCCGTCTGAACGGAAAGTACATTCAGCCTCAGAGCCAGCACCTTATTGACCGCGTTAACGAAATCAACGAGGGAAAATGCGAGGAGCTTATCCAGAACTTGATGAAAAAGCCGTTGGCAGAAATCAAAGAGCTCTACAATACACGCGAAATCGAAAAATAAACCACAGCTGACGCACCTTTCCCGGTGCTAGGGAGAATTATATGTACGGAAACGAATTGGACGAAGCAGCCAAAATTGTAGCTGCAAAACGTGAAGAAAACCTTAAATTCGAACATGCGCGTCTCACTGCTGATGAAAAGGATCAGCTTCTAAAGGAATATCATCCGGACCGCATTGCAAGCCAGTTTGAAGAGCTTAAAATCGGACCGAACAAAGGACAGAAAGCGCCGATTGAGCTTGCGGCAATGCTTCAGGCAAAACCGCGCATTGAGCCTGAGCACATTGACCTTGCCCACGTTGACTATGAGACAGACGTTCTTGTAATCGGCGGAGGCGGAGCCGGAACATCGGCTGCAATCATGGCAAGCGAAGCCGGAGCAAAAGTTCTTCTTGCTACAAAGCTCCGCATTGGAGATGCCAACACAATGATGGCGGAAGGAGGAATTCAGGCGGCAGACAAGCCTAACGATTCCCCAGCCCAGCACTATCTTGACGCGTTCGGCGGCGGACACTTCGACGGAAAGCCTGAGCTTGTCTACACTCTTGTAAACAAAGCTCCTTCCGTAATCAAATGGCTCAATGATCTCGGCGTTGAATTCGACAAGGAAGCTGACGGAACAATGGTTACAACACACGGAGGCGGAACAAGCCGCAAGCGTATGCATGCCTGCAAGGACTATTCAGGGGCTGAAATCATGCGCACACTCCGCGATGAAGTTCTCAACCGCCCGGACAAAATCACAGTCGTTGACTTTACTGCTGCAATAGAAATCATCAAGGACGACAAGGGAAATGCCTGCGGCGCAGTTCTCATGAACGTTGAGACAAACGAAATCAGAATAGCAAAGGCAAAGGTTGTAATCATCGCGACAGGAGGAGCTGGACGTATGCACTACCAGGGCTTCCCTACATCAAACCATTACGGAGCAACAGCGGACGGCCTTGTAATCGCATATAGAGCCGGCGCAAAACTTCTGTATCAGGACTCATTGCAGTATCACCCGACAGGAGCCGCATATCCTACACAGATTCTCGGAAAACTCGTTACGGAGAAAGTACGCTCGCTCGGCGCAAAGCTGATTAACAAGAACGGCGAAGTCTACATCCATCCGCTTGAGACACGCGATGTAAACGCTTCGGGAATCATCAAGGAAGTGCGCAACGGACGCGGAGTTCACAACGAAGTTCAAGATGCAGTCTGGCTCGACACTCCAATGATTGAAATGATTCACGGAGAAGGAACAATCCTCAAGTCAATTCCTGCGATGTACAATATGTTCATCAAGTACGGAATCGACATTCGCAAGGAACCGATTCTTGTCTACCCTACGCTCCACTACCAGAACGGCGGCGTTGAGATTGACAAAACTTGCCACACAAACATTTCAAATCTTCTTGTTGCGGGAGAAGCCTCTGGCGGCGTTCACGGAACAAACCGCCTGATGGGAAACTCTCTGCTTGACGTTGTTGTATTCGGACGCGAAGCCGGAATTGAAGCAGGAAAAATGTTCAAGAACATCCAGCTTTCTGAAACTTCAAAAATGAACCTTGACCACGTAAAGTCGTTTGAAAAAGAAAGAGATGCAGCCGGAATAAAATCCGATGTAGTTTCTCCGAAAATTCTTCCGACTTACACACACGGAAACAAGGAATTCGAGAAGGCAATTCCTGGAGCAACAAAATAAAATAAGCTGATTTTTAGCAAAGAGGCTGTCAAAATTTGGCAGCCTCTTTTTTGGCTATAAGAAATTAACTATTTATCGATAATAAATTTCAAAGAGGCTGTATGAAAAACAAACATATTTCACTTTCTACAAAAATGTTTTTGGGAAACATCTTGCCGTTAATTCTTGCTTCAACATTTATAATTGGTTCTTTTCTTATTGTATTAAATAAAACAATCAACACTGATATTGAAAAAGTCACCGAAACTTCAATTGAAAATCTCGACAGCAAAATTTCAGCGATTATTCAGGAATACGAAACTCAAATTGACCACTTGCGGAACATTGTAAAGGAAAAGCACAACAAAGAAACTGCAGACCTTGCAACAAAAGCGCTCACTGTAAATATGCCGGAAGATTTCGCCCTTTACTACGGAACTTTAATTTCACGCTACGAGCCAGGCGGATTTTATTCTGACAGTTCCGGCTGGAATCCTGATGCTGACTGGCTTCCTCCTGAGCGTCCATGGTTTAAGGATGCTATAAAAAATTCTGGAGAGTTCGCAATTACAGATCCTTATGTTGACACAATGACAAATTCAATCTGCACAACAATCAGCAAGGATGTAAAAGACGAAAACAACAATCTGCTTGGAGTTGCCGCAATCGATATAATTCTCAACAACCTTTCCACAGCAATGTCAGATATTAAAATCTCTGAAAACGCAAAGGCATATATAGTAAACGCGGACGGCTTGTTTATTACAAATGACGACACATCTCTTTTAATGGAAAAATCAATTTTTGATGAATCTGAATTTAAAAAGCATAGCTTTAGCAAAGACAATTTTTTTGATTCAGCAAATGTAATGATAAAAGACGGAATTTTTTACGGAGTATGCAAATCATCTTCAACTCCCTGGTATATTGTAGCTTATGGTCCTGTTTCTGATTTTACAAAAAACAGCTATTCAGCAATCTTTAAAGTTTTGCTTATAATAATTGCGGCAATTGTAATCGCAGCAGTTATTCTTCTTTTCAGCGCGAAATCAAGTGCAAAAGAATTTAAACTTATGGCTGTAAACTGCAATGAAATTGCGCAAGGCGATTTTACAAAAGAAGTTAAAGAAGGCAGCACAAAAGAAGCGGCGGAACTTGCAGAAGGATTCAATAACATTATCGTTGACCTTTCTTCGCTCATTAAAGGCATAAGAAATTCCGCAAATGACATCGGCAATATTACAGAAAATCTTTCAGAAGCTTCTGATGTAATCGGGCAAAGCGTTGAAACAACAAACAGTTCTGTTGAAAATGTCGCGCAAAGTGTTCAAACGCAGATTCATTCAGTTGACAAGATTGACCAGTCCGTTACAGAAATCGTAACTCAAATCAACAATCTTAAATCTGAAATTGAAACCCAAGACCGGATAATTGACAATTCATCTGATTCAATTGAAATTGTGGCGAACAACGTTCTTGCCGTAAATGAAAAAATTACAGAAGCCTCAAAAGATGTTTCAGAGCTAGTAGAATTCGCGGACAAAAATAGAAATGAATTGAAAAATTCAGTTGCACAGATTCTTGAAGTCAAAGAGAAGTCAAAAAATCTTCTTGACACAAACAAAATAATTGCATCCGTCGCAAGCCAGACAAATCTTCTTGCCATGAACGCAGCAATTGAAGCAGCCCACGCAGGCGTTGCCGGAAAAGGTTTTGCCGTTGTTGCCAATGAAATCCGCAAACTTGCAGAAACAACATCAAAGCAAGCAAAGTCTTCTTCTGAATCGCTCAAGCTTATTCAGACTCAAATTGACACAATTTCAGATACATCTATTGACGTTGAAAAAGCTTTTGAAAATACAATCGAAAAAATCGGCAACATAAATACTTCCGTAGACAGCCTGAAAACTTCCGCGGAAGAACAAGGACAAAAAGCACAGGAAATTTTAAGCGCGCTTGACGACATGAAAAACAGTTCCAAAATAGTAAAATCTGGAGCTGAAAAAATTGCGCAAGTTACAACAGACGCATCTTCAATTTGCAATGAGCTTGTAAAACTGAACTCAAGCGTAGAACAGAATCTTACAGAATGCAAAGATGCCGCAACTACTCTGCTTGCCGCGTCAAACAAAATCACAGAAACTGTAAGTAAAAACAACGCCTCTGTCGAAACGCTTAATCATGCGATTTCCCCGTTCAAAGTGAAGTAAGTAAAACTTTACCAAACAGATTAGAAATTTAAAAAAGCAGGAATTACAGAAAGAGGCTCAAAATGAAATATTATTGTGATATAAAAAAACAAAATGAAATTGCCTCAAAAGCTGGAATGTCGTACCAACAGTATCAGCGGTTGGAAAATCCCAAAAAGACAAATCCGACATTGGAAATGCTTTACAGGCTTCAGAAAGTATTTAACAGCCCATTTTTAGCGTTATAGAAATAGATTTCAAAAATTAATCTTTCACTTCCAAACTCACATCCACACTTTCGCTT
>CAVKBG010000001.1:81034-94218 GCA_963654755.1 Desulfovibrionaceae bacterium | reverse complement strand
GATGGAGAGCCTGCGATAAGTCCAGAAATAAATGTGCTTGCAAATATTGCTGTGAAATTTCTTGTTTGCTCTAAAGAAAATCCGCTGAAAATAAATTGTGCGATTATAAAAATTCCTGCGCTGCCTGCTCCTTGAATTCCTCCTAAAATACAGCCTGAAAGAACTGCCGCCGCAATTTGAATATTCAGTTCTGGAAAAAATCCGCAGATAAAAATAATGGCGGCAAAGAAAACTGTTGTGCTTCCGCGGATAATTTTTAACTTTGTTGTGGTTTTCATTTTAATTTCCTTATGGCTTTTTTCAGAAGTTTTCTTATTTTTCTTTTGCTTATGAAAAATCTGTCTTTTGCTGCGGAAAAAATTATGTATGAAAAAACTGCAAAAATCAAAATGTATGCAAACCAGTCGCCCAGGACTGAAAAAATTGTAATTTTCCGTTTGTAAATCGGGACGGAAATTCCCATGGAATCTTCTGTGAATAAAGGCAAATCATATAAAATTTTTCCTGCCGGATTGACCGCCACAGAATATCCTGAATTTGCGCAGCGCAAAAGAGTTGTTCTGTATTCGATTGCAAGATAACTTGAAGCGATAAAGTGCTGCATTTCCGCGGAATTTGTTTTGCTCCAAGAGTCGTTTGTGATGTTTATAAAAATTTCGCTTCCGAGCTTGAAAAGATTTTTGCAGACTGAAGGAAATGAATCTTCAAAGCAAATCGGCGTGGAAAACTTCAAAAATGAAAGCGGATTTTCCTGATTATTTTCTGAAAATTTTATTCTTTCCTTTTGAATTGAATTTCCGTTTTCATCAAGCTTTATTTCCGCGGATTTTTCTCTGTTGAAGTCAAGCGGCGTTTCAAATTCCTGATTTTCCTTTAGCGGAATTTTAAAAATTGCATACTGAAATCCTGGCACTAGGCTTGAATAAAATCCGACAACATTTCGCATTAAAAAGCTCATTATTGGATTTTCCGCATAAGGAATCCGCTCTGCAAACGGAACAAGCTGAATTTTGCTGTAAAAGCCTGAAAAAATTCCGTTTTTGTCAAAAAGAATCGCGCTGTTTGTTCTTTTTCGTTTTTTTCGGTCTAAGGAAACTCCGCCGCCGATTAAAAATGGAGTTTGCGTGCTGGCTATAAATTCTTTTAGGCTTTCATCTTCCGGGAAATGCGAGTAATAATTTGCCGCCTTTGGAAAATTTTTTGAAAGAACGCCTTCGCTCCAAATTACAAGATCTGTTTCTTTTCCTTGCTCTGAAAGCTGCCTAATTCCTTTTTTTGTAAGTTTTTTTGAGATTTCAATTGATTTTTTGTCTCCGCCTTCCCATGGATCTATGTTTTGCTGCACGATTACTGCATTTAAAAGTTTTTCAGGCAAGCGCGGAATTGCAATTTGAATTATTCCGTAAATTCCGCATAGTGCAAAAATTGTTGCTGTAAATTTTGCGGCTTGCGCAAGCTGTTTGTTTGCATTTTTAATTTGTGTTTTGTCAAAAAAATATTCACGGCTCAGTATTATTTCAGCGGTGAGTGAAGAAAAAAGCGCGTATATAAAAGTTATTCCCCAAACGCCAGTTATGTCGGCAATTTGTGTAAAAATTTTCCATTTATAAGCTGCCATAAAAAGCGTTCCCCAAGGATAGCCGAGCGCGCCGGTCGATTTTATGTATTCGTATAAAACCCAGCAGGCGCAAAACCATAGCATTCTTTTGAAAACTTGATACGGGCAAAGTCCGGCTTGTTCCTGAAGTTTTTCTGTTTTTGAAATTTTATTTGGAAAAATGTGCATTATAATTCCGCAGAATCCGCCTTGAAATGCAGTTCCCAATGCGCTAGCTCCGAGCGTAAAAGCCGCAAATCCGTGGAAATTCGCCAGCCAGTAACTTGAAAGCAAGTGAACTGTAAGCGTTTGTAGAAAAAAAAGCCAGAAAGTCTGTTTGTATGATTTTGATTTGTAGACTGCAATGTACAAGGGCGAAAGGCAGAAAAGCGCGATCAACGGAGAACCAAACGGAAGAATTTCATTTGAAATTGAAATAGATTCAGTTGCTCCAGAAAAGATTGCACAAAAAACTTGTAAAAACAGCTGATTCATTGTATTATTTTAATGTCATATATAGAAAAAATCAACACGAACGGGAAGGGAATCATGGAAAAAGTCAGAGAAGCGCACCGCAAAGAATATGGAGTGGAGCCGGAAGTTGTAGCGGTTGCTCCGGGCAGATTCCATTTGGCAGGAGAACACACTTGGTTCTTTAAAGATAAAACTTTGTCTATGGCGGTCAATCTTCCAGTTTATGTTTCAGCTTCTTTAAGGGAAGACACTTCATTTAAATTTTATTTTGTTCAGCTTGAAGATGAAAAGCACACAAATCTTTCTTCGCTAAAGTTAAAAAAAGAAGATAAATGGGCAAATTCAATAAAATCTATTTTGTACGGATTTTCTAGCGGCGGATTTGAATTAAAAGGAATCGATTTTACTATTTATTCTGAAATTCTTCCTTCCGCCGGATTTGGAATAACAACTGCTGTAAAAGTTGCCGCTTGCTGGGCTGTAAGGGAACTTTGTGGCTTAAAGTGCAGTCAGGAGCAGATTCTTCAGGTTATAGAAAGGGCGAATAAAAATTTTCTTGGAACGGCAAATCATTCTGCGGACAGTTTTGCTGCGATTTTTTCAAAGGAAAATAATTTGGTTCTGACCGACTATGCAAAAAAATCCTGCGAGCTAGTTCCTTTCAATTTTAAAGAAAAAACAGTTTTGCTGACGGATGCTCTCGTGCCTAGAATTGTAACTTGGAACGAAGACAGTCTTATGCAGCCGGAAAATGTTTTGCTTTTGGGCGAACTTAAGGAACGAAAGGCGAATGTTCTGGGCGGCTGGCAGTATGAAGAAGACAAGGCGGAAGTCAACGAAGTTTTGAGTGTTGTTTCAGAAGATACAAAACGCCGGCTTTTATGCGTGATGAATGAACATAAGTGCGTTCTTGACTGTGTTAATGCCATTCAAAAGGACGATTTTGCTTCTTTTGCGCGCTCAGTTAACCGAAGCCATCAGAATATGCGTGATTACGATATTTCCTGCCCTGAAATCGACTGGATTTTAAAAAGAGTCCATGAACTTGACGAAAATCCCGACGACTTAAGAAATCCCGTGAACTGCGGCCGCATAACAGGAAAAGGCTTTGGACGCGGAATCTATACAATTTTAAGAAACAGCGATGTTGGAAAATACAAGGAAAAACTGGAGGAATACGAAAAAATATTCGGCTTTTCTCCAAAATGCTATTCTGTAAAACCTGCGAATGGAGTCCGCCTTATATGAATATTTTGCTTACTAATGACGACGGAATTGATGCTGAAGGTTTGAAGGTTCTTTCTGCGGCTCTTTCAAAAAAGCATAATGTTTTTATAGTTGCTCCAAAATTCAACAAGTCCGGAGCTTCAAGCCAGATGAATGTTGCAGTTCCCTTGGAGCTTAAAAAGGTGGATAAAGAAAATTGCCGCCTTTCTTATCATTTGGAAGGTTCTCCTGTGGACTGTGTGCTTTCCGGGCTGAATGGAAGCTATATTTCAGAAAAAATCGATGTGATTGTTTCAGGCATAAATGACGGTCCGAATCTCGGCACAGATATTGTTTACTCTGGAACTTGCGGCGCGGCTCGTCAGGCTTGTCTTGCAGGAATTCCCGGAATTGCTCTTAGCATTGATTCAGGCTCAAAAGATGAATCCGACAAAAGCGGCTCAATGTATTTTGAAAATCTTGCTGACTTTGCCTGTAAAAATCTTGAAAAACTTGTTTCTCTCTGCGGAAATCTTACAGTTTTAAATTCCACTCATAAATATTACAGAAATTTCGTCAATGTGAATGCTCCGGCAATGAAAAACTACAAGGGAGCAAAGATTACAGTTCCTTGCATAAGGCGTTACTGGGAAACTGTGGAGCTTTGCGAATGTGAAAACGGCTGTCTGACTTCAAAGTGCGGTGGCGACTACCACGTTCATTCTTACGGTGATGATTCGGCGGATTTTAAAGCCTGCGAGGAAGGTTTTGTTTCAGTCAGCGTTGTTGAAACCGAGCCTAGCTATGCTGAAATATCTTCTATAAAATGCGATTTTAATTTGTAAAAGGCGGAAAAATGGCAGAAGAAAACTATATGAAAGAAGGAATCTCTTTATATACAAAAGGAAATTATCCTGCTGCTTTGACATATTTTCTTTCGCTTCCGGACGACTGCGGAGCGGATCCAGTGGAGCTTGCTTATTATCTGGGGCTTTGCTATTCAAAACTGAAGCGTTATGATGATGCGTTGCTTTATCTTGAGCAAGTCGTTACAGCTTCTTATGATAAAGATAAATCTTCAAATCAGGACAGAGTTTTGCAGTGCCGCTATCTTTTGGCAGTTATTTATTGTCTTAGCGGAAGAAAAAAACTTGCTGATTTTGAATTGAATAAACTTTTGGACACTGGATATAAGCCTGCTTCGGTTTATGCTTCTCTTGCATACGTTGCCTGGGAGCAGGGAAAAATAGACTTGAGCCTTGATTATTATGAAAAAGCGCTTGAAGATGACAGTGAAAATCCAACTGCGTTAAATGGAATGGGCTATGTCCTTGCTTGCGAAGGCGAAGATTTGACAAAGGCGTTAAGCTGCTGCAAAAAAGCGCTGGATATTTTGCCGGAAAGCGCGGCGTGCCTTGATAGCCTTGGGTGGGTTTATTATAAAATGGGACTTTATTCAGAATCAAAAAAGTTTTTAAAGCGCGCTATGAAAGCCGACGGTTCAAATCCTATAATAGTGGAGCACCTTCAGGAAGTTCAGAAGGCGGAAGAATAATGAAAAAAATATTTTTTGTTTTTATGGCTTTTATATTTTCAGCTTTTGCGCAGACAAATTTGCAAGACACAGTCCGCACAGGAAATTCACGTTCTGCAAATTCTGGTTTTGCGGAAGAAGAATTCCGACGCGGAGTTCAAAGCTATTACAGAGGCTCTTTTAATGAAAGTATTCTTGAATTTGAAAAGGCGCTTTCATATTTGCCTGGCGAGCCTTTAGTTCTTGACTGGCTTGGAAAAGCGTATTACCGCGCGGGAATAGAAGGAGCTGCGCTTCAGCAATGGAATTATGCCAAGGAAGCTGGTTACGGCGGACTTCTTCTTCAAAATAGAATTGAAATTGTAAGCGACAGACGCGTTACAGACTATGACTATGGATTTACCCAGCGTTTTACGGAATCAGGCTCTTATCCTAATGTGAACGGAAACAATCTCATTTACAGCCAGCCGGTTTCTTCCCTTTCAAATCATGATGGAAGCATCTGGGTTGTTTCCTATGGCACGAACGAGCTGCTTCAGTTTGACGTGAACGGAACTGTGATAAGAAGAAACAGGGGTCCGCTAAATGGATTCGACCGTCCTATGGATGTGATTCGCTTAAAAAATGGAAATTTGGCAGTTTCAGAAAGCGCAGGCGACAGAATTTCAATTCTTTCTGAAAACGGCTCATTTATAAAATACTTTGGCGCGCGTGGCAGAGGTCAAGGACAGCTTGTGGGACCGCAGTATCTTGCGGAAGACGACTTTGGAAACCTTTATGCCACGGATTTTGGAAACGCCCGCGTTGTTGTTTTTGATGCCGACGGAAACGGACTTTTGCATTTTGGTGAAAAAACTGAAGGCTTTGACGGTTTTAAATCTCCAACTGGAATTGCGGTTTGCGGCGGAAGAATTTTTGTTGCGGACAGCGTGAAGGGCGGAATCTATGAATTTGACAAGGCAGGAAATTTTCTTGGAGTTCTTGTAAACGACGGAACTTTTTCGCGTCCTGAAAGCTTAAAGCAGTGGGGCAGCGATTATCTTTTGCTTACAGACAGAAACAAAGTTTATGCGGTTGAGCTTTCTTCCGGGGCTGTTTTTGAAAATGCGGTTACAGGAAAAGGAAAAAGCCTGATTACAAGCGCAGTTTCAGACCGAAACGGAAATATAATTGTAACTGATTTTAAGGCGAATGAAATTTATGTCATGTCAAAAATGACAGAGCTTGTGGGCGGTTTTTTTGTTCAGTTTGAGCGTGTGATTTCTGATAATTTCCCGGAAGTCATAGTTGAAGTCCGCGTGGAAAATAGAAAACGCCAGCCTGTTGTGGGATTGAAGCAGCAAAATTTCCTTATAACTGAAGGAAAAAAGCCTGTTGAAAATTTTGTGCTTTTGGGCGAAGCGAACAACAATGATTTTGCGGACATTACAATTCTCATCGACCGTTCACTTTCAATGAAAAAATACGAAGATCAGCTTTCTGGCGCAGTTCGGGAGCTTGCCGCTTCAATGGACGGAAAAGGCCAAATATCAATTATTTCAGCAGGAAAAGTTCCTGTTACAGAATTTTCAGGAAATCCGGCGCAGCTTTCTGATTTTTCCGCAAAGGCTTTGAAAAATTCTTACACAGAAAATCCTGCGCTGGATCTTGCTGTTAGGCTTTCTGCAAACGGACTTGTCAATGCTGAAAAAAAACGCGGCATAATTTATCTTTCCGCTGGAGATTCAAAAAATACATTTACGCAGTACGCGCTTTCAGATTTGACAGCTTATCTTAACAACAATGCGATTTCTTTTAGCACAGTTCTTTTGTCTCAATCTTCACCGTCGGAAGAAATTTCGTACATAACTGGAAATACAAACGGAACTTCCTACTATATATATCGGCCGGAAGGATTGGGAACTGTCATAAAAGATATAATTGAAATTCCGTCTGGGCTTTACCAGTTTAAGTACACATCTTCTTTTGCGACTGAATATGGAAGAAAATATTTGCCTGTAGAAATTGAAACTTATCTTCTTAATCGTTCAGGCCGCGACGAAACAGGCTATTTTGCTCCGCTTCAGTAGATAAAAGGCGCGCTTTTCTGACTTTGAGGGAAGGATTTTTTCTTTCCATTTCAAAAAGGGCTTTTTCCAATTTGGCTTTTTTTGAATTTCCAAAGTCGAAAAGTTCCGCTTGCGTTGGTTTTCCGCAGGTTTCTATTCCAGAAAGTCCAACGCCAAGAAGCCTGATTCCTTTTCCTTTTTCATATTTTCTTTTGAAAATTCTTAGGCAGCGTTCAAGCAAATCGTCTGCATTTAAAACTGGAATTTCTGAAGATTCTTGCGCAGTTATGGTTTTAAAATCCTCGTATCTTATTCGGATATTCACGGTTTTTGCCTTGACATTTTCGGTGTGCATTCTCCAGATTAATTGCGCAGAAAGTTCCATGAATGCAGTTTCGATTGCATATTCGTTTGCCACATCGAATTCGAATGTTCGCTCTACACTTATTGAGTGGCTTTTTGCTTCTTCGCCGAATGTGATTTCTTTTCCGCCTCGAACCGCATCATACAAAAAAGTGCCCATTCCGTTTCCGAAAACTGTAGTCAACAAAGAAATTGACTTGCCATGAATATCCGCAGGTGAAAATATTCCAGCGTTTTTTAGACGGTCTCTTGTTTTTTTTCCTATGCCCCAGATTTTTTCTATAGGAAGCGAAAGAAGGAATTTTTCCTCATCGCCTTTTTTGATAAATGTGATTCCGTCCGGCTTTTTGTATCCTGATGCGATTTTTGCAACATACATTGTACTTGCAATTCCCACGCTTACAGTAAGTCCTGTTTGCTCTTTTACTTTTGCCTTTATTTTTTTTGCGGTTTCCAGCGGCGGACCAAAAAGTTTTTCAGTTCCAGTAAGGTCGATAAAAGCTTCGTCAATTGACATTTGAATTACTGAAGGCGAAAATTCATTGAAAATGCTCATTATTTTATGCGAAACTTCCGCATACCGCTTGTGGTTTCCGCGCAAAAAAATTGCGTTAGGGCAAAGTTCAACTGCTTTTGTTAAAGGAAGGGCGGAATGCACGCCGTATTTTCTGGCTTCATAGGACGCTGTTGAAACTACAGCTCTTCTGTCTCCTGGAATTCCGCCGACAATTACAGGCTTTCCTTTGTATTCCGGATGGTCGTGCTGTTCAACCGAAGCGAAAAATGCATCAAGGTCAACATGAAGAAAAACTTTTTCAAATTCCATTTGCATTTTTTCCTTCGCTTCTGACTTTTTCGGTAAAATGAAAAATTTTTCCGCTTGAGTCCATCATAAAAAGTTCAATTTCTGCTTCTAGCTGAAGTTCATTTTCTGCCATAAATAAAATTTTAAGCTCATTTTCCGGGGCATCGGGAATCTCTATAGAAACTTTATTTTCCGAAATAAAATTGTAGTCAAAGTTGCATTCGTAAAACGGAAGTTCATTTTTTGATTCAAAAGTTGCAAAGCATCTTAGTATTTTGAAGCCGTTTTCTGGAACAATTTGCAGTTTGTTTTCAAAAATATCAAATTTTGATTTTTTTGACCAAAGGAATTTTGCCGGATGAATTTCTGCATTTTCTATGATTTGCGTTTGATTTTTTCTTGGAGCTGAAAAATTGCCCTGAACAAGTTTGGCGGCCGCAAAAAATACTGCGCATATAATTCCGGCTCCTGCAACCGAAACAAAAAGTCCTTGTATTAGTGAAATTTTTTTGCTTGACTTGAATTCTTTTATGTGCGAAACCAAAATCAGTTTTATCCACTGAAAAATGAAAGGCAAAATGGCAAATGAGAAAATCAGGTTTTCAAGAAAAGTTGTGTTGGTAAGATTTGAAATTTTTCTTTGGTCGATGTCAACAAAAACTGAAGCCGCAATCCAAAGCAATGGAAGTGTCATCAGAAAAATGCACGGAATGCTAAAAACAATATGTCGCCGCTTTCTAAAAAGAAAAACAATCATATATTCAATGATAAAAATGAACATTAAAGACAAATCCAATGCTGAAAAAATAAAAACGTTCAATGCGCTCAAAATAATTCCATGGAATCTGTTTGCGGAAAGTGAAATTCTAAAATTGAACAAAATTTGAATAAAGACCAAAAAGAACATCGTAAGCACTGTAGGAAAAATTTTCAGTCCAAAGTAAAGAACTCCATTTTCTGCTGTGAAAAAAAACAGTTTCTGGAACAAAGTTAAAAATGCTGTTGTTATAATTATATATGCCGGAATCGAAAACCAGGTTCTTGACATATCTTTTAGAATCGCTTCGTTTTTTCCTGTGTATGTAAATGAATAAAAACATATAAAAAAAAGAACAGAAATTGTAAAAAAAAGATATATTGTTGTTAACTGCGCTTCGTTAAGCCAAATTCCGTAAATTCCAAAAGGAATAAAATTATAATGCTTGTTCCAAGTCTGGCTTCTTGCGGATATAAGATTATCCTGAATGTCGGAAAGAATATTCAAGTCTTTTTGCGTGTGTCCTAGCGGAATTTCAGCAGCAGGAATTTCATTTTTCAGAAAAGCTGAAAGCCGCCTGTTGTTTTTGTAATATTGCGGCTTGTATATGTACAGCATGGAAGTTTTTACGCCCATTGGCTTTTGGTTTTGAAGACATGATTTTTTTAGCGCATGTACAATCCATTGCGGCGAAATTGTTCCGGCTCCTTCTGTAAAAATGAACGGCGGCGCGTTTTTTTCATTGCGGATTAAAATTGCGCAGGCTGATTCCGATGAAAAAATGCTTTTTGCAAGTTCTTCTGTTGCGGTTTTTGCGGCTTGAGCTGAAGGCAAAGGAAATGATTCATTTTCCGCAGTAAGTGAAATTATGCAATTATATGGAAGCTTTTTTTTATAAGTGGAATCTATAAAGTCGGCTAAAAATTCTTTTTTTTCTAAAAAGAATTCGTGGCTAAAAACAAAGAATACATCAGTTATTCCGCTTTTGTTTGCACCATCCTCTTTGTTGTTTTTGTCAGCAGGAATTTCTACGAGAATATTTTTAGGAAAATCTCCAGCGTCTTGCGGAGCAATGCCTTTATCTTCAAATGGTATTTTGTTTTGTGTTAAAAAATCTTCTATTTCTTTTGTTGTGTAAATTAAGTTTGATTCAATATTTTCCTTTGAAAAAAGACTCTGCGTAAAGGTTGCTGCAAAAAAAAAGAGAAAACACATTGTTTTCAGCAGAAATTTCTTTCCCATAAACAAAGTTTACTTGAATTTTTCATTTTCTACAATATAATACAGATAATATGTTTGCAAGTTAGGCGGCAATGTTGTATACTATAACTATTGTTAAAGTCATGTAAAGCAAAGGAGCTTTATCAAACGCATGTGTGCTGAAAAGAAAAAATTTATTTTGGATTTGCCTCTGAAAATTATTCTTACGGAAGAAGGCACATCTCATTTTTTAAGTCATAAAAAGCAGCTGCTCAATCTGAAACTCGCAGATAACCGTTCGGCTCATGGCGTAAGCATGACATCTTTTTCGCCTGGCTCTCTGCAAGATATGATTCTTTTGGGCTACATTTCCAAGATGGAAATTTCCATGCCGGAATTTGTTTCGCATCGTCAAGATGTTATGGATTTGTCCAAGCTGATTGTTTTTTCAATTTTGTACAAGCAGTTTGACAGCGAAATTTATGCGGCGATTATAAAATGTGAATGTATAAGGCATCACAACAGGCAAAATCCTTCGTCGCTTATTGATGAAAAAACTGTGATTCCTGAAAAGCAGCTTAGAATGACTCTTGCAATGAAAGATTCTACGATTCAGGCTGCAAAAAAGACAATTCTTGAGCCGGTTTGGAAAAGCATAATGTCCAATTCAGAGTACAGCCCTGAAGAAAAAAATGTCTATCTTCTTATGACTGAAAAATTTTTGAACAGGCTCACTTTGATGAACTGGTACATAATTGTAAAATTTTATAAAACTGACGGATTTAATGAAATTCTTTCAATTTTGCGCCAGCAGCTCGCTTCGTACATGACAAAATCGAAAGTTGCGGAATATATTTCGGTAATGGTCATGGAGCTTGCCTTGAACAGCGAAAATAACAACGTAAAAAAGGCGGCGAAATATCTTTATCAGGGAATTGATAATTCTGACACGCTCATATTTGACCCGAAAATCCGCTCGGAAATTGTAAAAGAGCTTCAGCGCAAACACGAGCTTGTTTTTCTTTCCTGGACTTTGGGCGGCGGCTCTATGTCAATTGGAAAGCAGGGGCTTTTGCAAATCACGTTGTACAATAAAGACGATGAGTTTCAGGAAGTAAAAGAAAACATCGAAAGCAAAATGTCCGCGAATCTTAATAAAAAGTCTCTGATTGACTTTTACCGCCAGATGCCGGATGGTCAGGAAGGAACGGACTTGGGACTTTATTATTTGTCTTATCTGGAAGATGCCTGTAAAAAAGTCAATATAAAGTTTGAATCAATTGTAAATCAGTCTTCGTCCAGCGATCTTACCGTTATAAACTTGAAATTCAATTTTTAAGTTATGCGGAAAATTGCTCTGTTTCTTTTTATTTTTTCAGTTCTCTTTTTTTCATGCTCACAAGACAGCGCGCAAATTGCTTCCGCGGAATCTTCTTTGATTTTTGATTATAATGAAAATCCGCCTGATATGCGCCTTTCTGTTTTTGTAAATTCTGAAAGCGATGTCAGGCTTGCTTCTAAAATTAAAATTGTAAATAAAGATTCCGGGCTTGAATGGAACTGCGGCGAGCTTGTAAAATTTGAAGATAAAAACAAAAATTTCTGGGCAGGCTGCGCGAATATTGTCGCTGCTTTTGGAATGAAAATTCCTGCTGGCGAATATGTTTTGACTTATGTTGACCTTGCGGGCGATGAAGATGAAATTTCATTTTATGTCGATTATCCTGAAAATATTTTAAATTTAAAGAGTGAAGATTTTCCAGACGGATTCGATTATTCAGAAAAAAAATCCGCAGTTTACACAAAAGACGGAGTTTTGCTTTATTATGGAAAGGAAAAAAAAGAATGGAAAAACAGAAATTCCATTTTTGATGACTATAAGGATGCGGGGTTTATTAGAACCTGCTATACTTTAAAAAATGATTCTGTAATTTGCCTTATGCCTCCAGAAAATTTGGAGCAGCGATAAAATATAAAACAGCGAGGAAACTGATGCCTAGTAACGACGCCGATGGGAATATTCCCACTGACAATTTAGAAGACCACAGTATTTTTAGACGCCCGGTGCGCACTTATGTAATTCGCGCTGGACGCATGACCGAAAATGAAAAGCGCAGCTATGAAGAGCTTCATCATGTTTGGTGCATTCCTTTTGAGCATAGAACGCTTAATTTTACAGATATTTTTAACAACACAAATCCTGTTACAATGGAAATCGGATTTGGAATGGGACACGCTACTGCTCAGATTGCGCAGGACAATCCGAATATGAATTATATAGGAAGCGAAGTTCATGTTCCCGGAGTTGGCCGTCTTCTTGGTGAAATAAAAAAACGGCAGCTTAAAAATCTTTATTTGATTGAATATGACGCGCTTGAAATTCTTGAAACTATGATTCCAGACAGTTCTCTTGCGGGCTTTCATATTTTCTTTCCTGACCCTTGGCCAAAGAAAAAGCACCATAAACGCCGTTTGCTTCAGCGTCCGCGCACAGACTTGCTTGTTTCAAAATTGTCTCCAGGCGGATATATTTATTTTGCAACTGACTGGGAAGAATATGCTTTAAGCGCGCTTGAAGAACTTTCCTGCACAGAAGGCATTCATAATAAATACGAAAAATTCGCGCCTCATCAAGAATGGCGGCCAAGAACAAAATTTGAGCAGAAAGGACTTGATGCCGGACGTGAAATTTTTGAGCTTGTTTTTGTAAAAGATGAGGAATAGCCCGATGGAGCTTTTTGATGTTGAGGAATACAAAAAGGCAAATGACGAAGCTTTAAAAAAATCCTCTGTAAAAAGAATTTCTGAGCTTGAAAAACTTATAGAAAAATATCAGGCTTCATATTATAACGGCGAGGCTGAAATTTCTGATGCGGAATTTGACAAGCTTTGGGACGAATTAAAATCGTTGGACAGCGCAAATCCTATTCTCCATAAAGTTGGCGCGGACTCTGGAAATTTTCAAAAAGCTCCTCACGTAATTCCGATGGGCAGCCAGGAAAAAGCTGCGACTCCAGAAGAATTTCTTGACTGGGCAAAAAAGCACGACTATTCAGAATATCTTGTTGAATACAAGCTTGACGGCGCTTCCCTTGAGCTTCAGTATGCGGACGGAATTTTTTTGCGTGCCGTTACAAGAGGCGACGGAACTGTAGGAGACGTGATTACAGCGAATGCAAAAAAAATGCAGGGCGTTGTTC
>CAVKBG010000001.1:0-80795 GCA_963654755.1 Desulfovibrionaceae bacterium | reverse complement strand
GGATTTAATGTTGTTCCGCTAAAAATTTGCAAAAATGCGCAGGAAGTTATAGATTACCGTTCTTCTGTCATGGAGCTTAGAAAAAAACTTGACTATGACATTGACGGACTTGTTGTAAAAGAGCGGGCAGTAGACCACGAAGATGCTTTGCGCGACAGACCTGACCGCCAGATTGCTTTTAAATTCAGCCTTGAAGAAGCTGTTTCCATTGTAAGAAATATTGAATGGAATGAAACCGGCGCAACTTATACGCCAGTCGCAGTTTTTGATCCTGTTGACTTGAACGGAACAACTGTAAAAAGAGCGAGCCTTGTAAATCCGAATCTTATACGCGCATTGAATGTGAAAATCGGAAGCCATGTTGTTGTTGTAAAGCGCGGCGAGATAATTCCAAAAATTGTGAGCGTGCTTCCAGAGCAAGAAAATCTTCCGCCGGTAAAGATTCCTGAAAAATGCGCTTGCTGCGGAACTGTTCTTATTGACGAAGGCACAAGGCTTTTTTGCCCGAATAAAAACTGCGAAAAACGAATTCTCCATCAGCTTTTAAAATGGATAAACGTCATTGACATCCGTGACTTGGGCGAAACTTTAATCACCAGTCTTTTTGAAACAAAAAAAGTCCGCTCTATTTCAGATTTGTATTCTTTGACTATTGCCGATTTAGTTCCGTACTTTTTGAATTCGGAAAGCATGGAAAAAGAGAAAAAGTCGCTTGGCGCGGAAAAAGTTTTTGCTTCGATTCAGTCAAGAAGAAAAATTTCACTTGCAAAATTTATTGCCGGCTTTGACATTGAAGGAATCGGCGAAACTGTTGTTGAAACTTTGATTGCAGGCGGCTTCAATACTTTGCAGAAAATTTTCGATGCAAAGGAAGAAGAAATTGCCGGCGTCTACCGTTTTGCAGAAACTTTGGCGCATACGCTCGTTGAAGGAATTCAAGAAAACCGCGAAGAAATGCAAAGCCTTGTTTCAAGCGGAACACTTTCTGTTGTTGAAGGCGCTGCGCAAGGAAAACTTGCCGGAAAGTCGTTTTGCTTTACAGGCGAGCTTGTTTCCATGAAGCGGCAGGATGCTCAGAATCTTGTAAAGCAGAATGGCGGAGCAGTGAAGTCTTCTGTTGTAAAAGGCTTGAACTATCTTGTTACAAACGACACTTCTTCCGGCTCTTCAAAAAACAAAAAGGCAGAGGAGCTTGGAATTCCTGTCATAGATGAAAAAGAATTCCTTGCTCTAATTGAAGTTTAGTTTTTTCCAGAAAATGCGAAATCTCCAGTAAAAAAGTCAGGATTAACAGCTTCCGTGTTAAGCCGCATTTCCCAGTGAAGGTGCGGACCTGTTGCAAGTCCTGTTGAGCCGCTGAATCCTATGAGCTGCCCGGCTTTTACAGTGTCGCCCTCTTTTACTTTTAACTGGCTCATGTGGTAGTAAAGGCTGTAAAGTCCAGGCAGATGTTCTATCACAACGCTCCAGCCTGTTGTAACGCGGGTTTCTGCAAGAACAACTTTTCCTTCCGCGCAAGCTGAAACTTCCGAGCCTTCTGGAATTCCAAAGTCAATTCCGTAATGAAGTCCTGTTGTTGATTTTCCGTTTGTGTATTTGTATTCTCGGCGGTCTGCAAAAAAAGATGTCCGTCTTGTTGCGGTTGTAGGAAGCAAAAACGGAGTTGCCTGGTAAACTGCGGACGGATTTTTAGTTTCAAGAATTCCGTTGAGCTTTTTTATTTGCTCCATTCTTTTTAAACTTGTGTCTGTTTTTATATTTGAATTCGACTCATCAAGGTCAAGCGCTTCTGAAACAAATTCTTTTTTCTCCAAAGTAAAAGGCAGCTCGAATTCCATTTTTTTTGCACCGTCAGTGCTGTAGATAATTTTCAAAAAACATTTTGTGTCTTCCGTCCACCAAGTTGAAAGCGGAATGCCTGCAAGAAATGTTCTGCTGGTTTTTGTGTTTTTTGAAACTGTGAAAAAGCTGCTTTCCCTGCTGAGCTTTCCTTCCGCAAAAAACTGCAGGAACGCATTTGCATTTGAAAATTCAGATTTTGAAAACTTTCCTTTTTTCGTTGACTGGGAAAAAGTCATTTTTACAAAAACCGCATCGCCCGGAAAAGCCTTGTCGTTGTATTCCGCGGAAATGCAATAATCGTCTCCTGTGAAAAAAGCTTCCCTCGCAAAAACAAAAGCCGACATAAAAATTAACGCCGAAACTAAAATCTTTTTTTTCATTTTTTACTCCCAAAATATTTTTAATTTTTTTATTGAACTGATTTTTCTATTCCTAAAAGCATGAGCTGAAGCGTTTCTGTTCCATTAAAAACATTCCGCTCTATGTTGAAAATTATGTCAACTTTGTCTCCCACATCAAAATCTTTGTGAAGCCGCTCGCCTTCGTTCCAGAAGATGCAAGGCCATTTGTTTTTTCCGCAGTCAACAGTGATTTTTAAATGCTGCTTTTCAGTCTTTCCCATTACAAGCCCGGAAACTATAGGCAGATTTTTTGCTAAGAAAACAAGCTTCGGATTTTCGTTTCCAGTCGGCTCGAATATGTCTATGATTTTTTTCAAATCCGGTGTCATGTAGGACGGCGGAAGTTCTGCGTCAATTTGAATCTCGTCAGTTTTGTCAGAAAGATTTATCGTGCCTGAAAGCTCCTTTGTGCGCCTTTTAAATTCCTCAAATTTTTCTTTTTCAAAACTGAATCCCGCCGCAAAGTTGTGTCCGCCGTAGCTTACAAACAAATCTTTCAGCTGGTCAAGAAAAGCGGTTACGTCATATCCGCGGCAGCTTCTCATTGAGCCTACAACAAGGTTTCCCACGTAAGTCATTGCCATTGCAGGAACTCCTAAAGAAGAAACCAAGCGGCCCGCAAGAATTCCAGAAACGCCTTTGTTTATTTTTTCATCAATTACAAAACTTAATTTTCCGCTGAAGTCGTTCACGGAATTTTTTGCCTGCATTCCGGCAATTGCTTCTGCTTCTTGAGTAAGTGATTTTCTTTTTGTGTTAAGCTCAATTATTTTTTTTGCAAGCAGCTCACGGTATGAGTCGTCTTTTGCTGTAAAAAGTTCAATTGCAATTCCTGCCTGACCGAGCCTGCCTGCCGCATTTAAATTTGGAATCAGTGTCCAGCAAATGTCAGTTGAAGTAATGCGCTTTCCTAAAATTCCAAGGTTTGACATAAGTTCTCTTAGACCCGGACGGACATTGTTTTCATTTATTGAATTTATTCCGCTGCGGACAAAAAGCCTGTTTTCATTTTTCATCGGCATTATGTCTGCCAGTGCCGCCAAAGCCACAAGCTGCAAGTCATGCTTTTCTTTTTCTAAATCAGCCGGAAAGTTTTTCTTCAAATCCTGCTGAACATAAGTTACAAATATATTGTAGAATCCGCCGATTTCCGTGGGAGCATGATCGCCGTACTTTGCGATTTTTGACATCTCCTTTATTCTAGAAAGCGGAAGATTTTTTAGGGAATGGTAAAGCTTTGCGATTTCCGTTCTTATGTCCGCAATATTAAACTGCGCGCTGTTTCCGAATGTTAGGTTTAGCAATCGTTCTACATTGGCTTTGTCCCAGCAAAGAATTATCTGGCCGGACAAGTACTGCGGAATCTTCGTGTCGTAAATTGACTTTTCGCCCGGCAAAATATGTTCAACAAGCCTTGAGACTGGAACTAGATTTCTAAGCTTTATGCATTCAATTGCAATCTGTCCGTTCTCTTCTTCACGCGCATTGAGCAAAGCCGCGTCTGTCTTGTACCATTTGCTCTTGCTGAATCTCAACGCCGAAACAACTTTGTACACGACTGCGCATCCTGAAATTTCTTCAAACGGATAGCCTGAATCTGAAAGCTTCGCATTTAAAATAATTGCAGGAGATGGAATGTTTTCCTTGGGGTTGTGATGATCCAAAACAATTACATCGATTCCAAGTTCCGCCGCGTGCTCAATTTCCGCATTGTTTGAAATTCCGCAGTCAACCGTAATAATAAGCGAGCCGTTTTGTTTTGCAAAATCATCTACAGCCTGAATCGAAAGTCCGTAGGCATCATCTCCTTCTGGAACTCTGTACTGAACATCAATTCCCAATGAACAAAGCTCGTCGTAAAGAACAGTTGTCGCCGTTACTCCGTCAACATCCTTGTCGCCGAAAATCAAAACTTTTTCATGCTCTTCCTTTGGACTGTCTTTTTCTGGAACTGCGGCAAGAATTCTGTCAACGGCATCTTCCATTGAACTGAACAAAAAAGGATTATGCTGAAACCTTAAGTCATCTTCCATGAAATAAAGAATGTCTTTTCCGCTTGTGATTCCTCTCCGCGCGAAAATGCTTGCTGTAAGGCTGTCCAGTGAAAATTTGTTTTTTAGCCTTTCAACTTCTTCCTTTGAAATTGCTTTTTTTACCCACTTTGATGATGACACTATTTTATTTCCTTTAAAATCAATTTCTTTTCTTCCGGCTTTTCTTCGCTGAAATCTAAGGCTGCTTCAAGCTGCTGTTTTCCGCTTTCAAGAGCGTCCGGGCTTTTTCCGTAGACTTCAAGGAGCTTTTCGCCTTTCTTTACAAAGTCGCCCTGCCGCCTGCAAAAAATTATTCCAGAGTCCGCGTCCACTTTGTCTGACGACTTGTTTCTGCCCACGCCAAGGTTTATGCACGCGATTCCTGTCTTGTACGCGTCAACTGTTAAAAATCCGTCCTGCTTTGCAAATAGCTCCGACTTGAACTTGGAGCGGCGTTTTCCCTGTTCGCTTAAAAGTTTGTCTGGATTTCCGCCCTGAGCCTTTACGTTTTCAAGGAACTTGTTTAATGCCTCTCCGCTTTTTACAGCTTCCTTGCACTTTGCTATTCCGTCCTCTGTGTCTTTTGCCTTTCCGCCGAAGACAGCCATTCTTGAGCCAAGCGCATAAGTCAACTCCATTACGTCGGCAGGACCTTTTCCTTGCAGGCACTCAAGAGTTTCTTCTATTTCAAGATAGTTTCCAACTTTGAACCCAAGAGGAGAGTCCATTCTGGTTAGGAGCGCGCAGGAATTCTTTCCCATTGCCTGGGCTGTTTTTACCAAGAATGACGCAAGCTGCTCTGCATCCGCCTCGCTTTTCATAAATGCGCCTTTTCCGCACTTTACATCGAAGACAAGGGCATCGCTTCCTTCCGCGACTTTTTTTGAAAGAATGCTTGCCGTAATCAGCGGAACGCTTTCAACAGTTCCTGTAACGTCCCGAAGCGCATACATTTTTTTATCCGCTGGAACAATCTTTTCTGTCTGTCCCATCATGGCAAAGCCTGTCTTTTCTATAATCGAAGCGAACTGCTCCTCGTTAAGATTTACGTTGTAGCCTTCTATTGATTCAAGCTTGTCCAAAGTTCCGCCTGTGTGACCAAGTCCTCTGCCGCTCATCATGGGAATTTTTACGCCAAGAGACGCCACGATAGGCGCAAGCGGAAGGCTGATTTTGTCTCCCACGCCGCCAGTGGAATGCTTGTCTACAAAAGGTCCCTGTAATCCTTTGAGCTTTTTCAGGTCGATTGTGTAGCCGGATCTAAGCATGCAGCCTGTTAAAATTCCTGTTTCCTCGAACGTCATTCCGCTGAAATAAACGGCCATAAGAAAAGCCGACATCTGGTAGTCAGGAATTGAACCGTCAACGTAGCCGTTCACAAGAAATTCTATTTCATCGCGCAAAAGCTCTTGTCCTTTTTGATTTCCAGTTCCGCGCTTTTTAATGATTATGTCCGCCGCACGCATTTTTGCCTCCGCTTTTAAGTGTTATTTTAATGTCATTGATATATCTGAACCTTTTTGTCATTCCCGCACTTGATGCGGGAATCTTCTGTAGGTATAGATTGCCGTGTCAAGCACGGCAATGACAAAATATTCGAACTAATAACACATATATTATTATATCCAAAAAAGAAAAAAAAGTCATTTGCTGCTTCTTATTCAACTGAGCGTGCTGTAAAGTGGGCGATAATGCGGGAAAAAATTCCGGTTACAGTATTCCGATTCCGCTTTTTAAGGTTTCAAGCTGGATTCCGCAGGCTTTTTCAATCATGCTGTACAGAAGCCGCTTCATGTTGTACACGGATTCCGAGGGAACAAGCAGTTTTCTTACTTGTCCGGGCGGAAGCTCATTTATGGCGGTAAGGTAGGTGAGAGAGTCAAGGTCGATTCTAAAGTTTCCTTGTGCTCTGTTTTCAGGGGCGAAAGAAATGCAGTCCGCGCAGACAAATCCGTTTTGCTTTTCCATGTAGCTTGCGTTCTGCTCATGGCTTAAAAGTGAAGTGCCGCAGCCGCAGCAGATTCTAGGTTCAGGCTGAAGTCCCAAAAGCCCAAGGTATCTCCAGAGAAAGCGAAGAATGCCAAGCCGGACTTCGTTTTCGTCTACGCTGTCGATTCCGTCAAGAAAAGCGCACAGAAGAACAAAGGCTTTTTCAGTTTCTCCGGCGCATTTTGTCTTTAGCACAAGCTCGCAGGCAAATGAGGCTGCCCAGGATTTTAGAAGGCTTGTCCTGAACGAAAGGTGGCAGTTTTGCGCGTCAAAGTCTGTTATTTTTATTGAATTGCGGGATTCATCGCTGTATATATAGAGGATTCCTGAATAAAATGGCTGAACCAAGGATTTTAGGCGGCTTTTTGGACCTCCGTAGAGCATTGCGTTGAAAATTCCGTTTTCCGCGGAAATTACTTTTACAAGCCTGTTGTTTTCCCCGGACTCTTTTAGTGAAAGAATTACAGATTTCATGCGTTTGTTCCGCTCTGCCATGCGCCTATAATATCAGCGCGGAAAATGCTTGGCAATATACTATAAACTTTTTTTCTGGAATGCCGATGAACAGAGTATGAACAGTTTTTCAAATTCTGTAGATTTGCTTCACCGCGCTCTTGATGTTGAAAGCCTTCGCTATCAGGTTACTGCAAACAATATTGCAAACAGCGAAGTTGCGAATTTCAAGAGGCAGTCCGTAAACTTTGAAAGCGAGCTGAAAAAAGCCTTCATTAGCCGCGACAACGAGCACAGTTCTTTCCGCATGGCGACAAATGATGTGCGCCATATTCAGAGCGAAGTTCCGCGCGACTGGCGTGATGTTGAGCCTAGACGTGTTTCCGACTACACGACTGCTTCAAAAGCCAACGGAAACAATGTTGATGCAGAGCAGGAAGCAATGAATGTTGTTCAGATTCAGATGCAGTACCGCCTTTTGACTCAGCTTATGAATTTTGAGTTTTCGC
Source organism: Desulfovibrionaceae bacterium (assembly GCA_963654755.1). GTDB lineage: Bacteria > Spirochaetota > Spirochaetia > Treponematales > Treponemataceae > Treponema_D. The sequence goes on along the minus strand of CAVKBG010000001.1, from coordinate 73,568 downwards.
AGGTCAAGACTGCAATGAAGTCAATATAGTTTATTTTTACTATTGAGTTTTGGAGAAAAGTATGGGATTATTTACAAGCATAAACATAGCGGCAACAGGAATGAGCGTGGAGCGTCTGCGCACTGATGTCATTTCAAACAATATTGCGAATGCCACAACAACGCGCACTCAGGAAGGCGGAGCTTACCGCAAGCAGAGTGTGATTGTAGAGCCTATAGCTTCTTCAAATCCTCAGTGGAGATTTCCTTTTGTGGATTCAGAGCTGGACAATGGTCCTGGAAAAGGCGTTCGTGTGCGTGAAATCGTAAAAGACAGCGAGCAGGGCAGAATGGTTTACGATCCGAGCCACCCGGATGCTATTCAGTCTGGACCGAACAAAGGCTACGTTGAATATCCTAACGTGAATATTGTAAATGAAATGGTGAACATGATAAGCGCGAACCGTGCTTATGAGGCTAATAGTTCTGTTATTCAGGGCAGCAAGGAAATGTTTGCTTCTGCTTTGGAAATCGGCAGCCGCTAGACGCAGTTAATTAGTAAACGGGAGGAACTATGAATCTTTCTTTTGGCTCAATGGAGCTTAACAGGTCAAATGCGTCTCATCTTGGGACTTCAGCCATTGGAAATGTCAGCAAGGCTTTAAAGGGAAACGAAAACGCTTCTGTTGACGGAGCTGAAAAGAAAGAGTCTTTTAGAACTTACCTTCTTGAAGCTGTAAACGAAATGAACAGCCAGCAGCTTAATGTTTCTGCCCTTCAGGAAAAAGTCATAACAGATCCGGACAGCGTGGACATCCATGATGTTACAACTGCCATGGCAAAAGCCCAGATGTCTCTGGATCTTGCGCAGAATGTAATCGATCGTCTTGTAAAAGGCTGGAACGAGCTTTCGCAGAACAGATAACGCGTTAGTTTGCTAAAAAGTTTTGTTGTCAAATTCGGGAATTTGTGTTATACTGTCCTATCTTTTTATGCGAGTGGGACAGCGTAAAATAGAAATAAATATAAATAAAATGAGTTCGTTCATGGGAGGGGAATATGAACGAATGGTTCAAGAAAAATTTAGAAACCATTAAAGAAAAATGGGCGAAGTGGACAACTCTCCAAAAAGCTATTGTGGCTGCCATAGTTGTGGTTGCTATAGCGGTGATTGTTCTTATGGCTTCTATGTCGTCTCGCCCTTCCACAGTGCGCCTTTTTAACGGTCCGGTAAATGATGAAAAAGAACGGGAGCTTATTCTTTCCCGCCTTGATCAGGACAATGTAAAGGCCTATGTTTCATCTGACAATTATATTTCTGTTGAAAACAGCGATATAGCAAAAAAATACAGAAGCCGCCTCATTGCAGAAGGCTATGCTCCTTCGAGTCTTGATGCCTACAGCCTTTTTGATGTTACTCGTTGGTCAAGAACAGACTTTGATGACAAGGTGAACTGGCAGCGCGCAACAGAAACAGCTTTAAAGCAGCAGCTTGAGTCTTTGGACGGAATTCAGCGCGCGGAAGTAAATCTTGTGCTTCCTGATGAATCTTTGTTCACGGAAAATCAGAATCCTACATCTGCAAGCATTGTTTTGTATGCCAAGGGAAACAGCGATGTTCTTACAGACAAACGCAAAATCCGCGGAATTCAAAATCTTGTAAAAGCCTGCGTAGAAGGTCTGCGCGATGAAAATATCGTAATCAACGACGGCGCTTCAAATATTCAGATAAATGACTTTGAAGGCATGGCGGAAAGCGATCGCATTTCAAATATAGAAAAACAGCGTAAACTTATTCTTAAGCAGGAAGCTACATATACAGGCCTTGTTCTTGCCGCATTGAAGGGAACTTTCTCTGATAACCGCGTAAGAGTTGCGAACATCAAGATTGACATGAATATGTCTGAGCGCACAACTACTTCAAGAGAATACGGCGGAATCACAATCCGCCCGGATAATCCGAATACTCCTTATGACGATTCTGAAATTGTAAACAGTCTTACATTGTCGGAAGAAACTGTAAACAAGTCATTTACTGGAACCGGCTACAATCCTGAAGGTCCGGCTGGAGTTGAAGGTCAGAATCCTCCAGTTTACAGTGATATGTCAAATGTTGTGGGAAAATCCACTGAAGAAGGCGTAAAACGCAACTATGCGCTGAACGAAAAAAATGTTTCTGAAATTACAAGTCCGCAGATTGATCGCATTACAGTTTCTGTAAACATTGACGGCCAGTGGCGCAAAGTTTATGATGAAAATAACCGTCCTATTCTTGAAAACGGACATTTAAAGCGCGAGTACATTCCTATTACTCCAGAACAGCTTTCAAACACAACAAAGCTTGTTCAGGATGCTGTCGGCTATAACAGAGCGCGTGGAGACAGTGTTACAGTTACTAATATTCCTTTTGACAGGACAGAAGAGCAGGAAAAAGAGGATTTAGCATATATTGCGCAGCTCAACAGAAACCGCACAATTATGTTCAGCCTGATTGGAATTGCTATAATTCTTATTGCGTTCATTGCATTCCGTATTATCAGCAGAGAAATTGAACGCCGTCGCCGTCTTGCAGAGGAAGCTAGAATTCGTCAGCAGGAAGAAGAAAGACAGAGAGCGCTTCTTGAAGCCCAGCAGCAGGGAATGGAAGTTACAATGTCTGTTGAAGAGCGCAAGCGGGCAGAACTTCAGGAAAATGCGATTGCAATGGCAAAAGAGCATCCGGAAGATGTTGCAATGCTTATCCGCACTTGGCTTATGGAGGAATAGTTTATGGCAGAAGAACTTGTTGACGGCAAAAAAAGCAAGAAAAAGGGCGGAATCAAGGATTATAAAAATCTTACCGGCCGCCAAAAAGCCGCTATTTTCCTCGTTGCAATCGGAAGCGATGTAGCCTCTGATGTAATGAAGCACTTGCGCGAAGATGAAGTTGAAACTCTTACTTTTGAAATTGCGCGCCTTGATACAATTGACGCGGACTTTAAAGATCAGGTTCTTGAAGAATTTCAGGAGCTTATGCAGGCGCAGAATTTTATTACCACTGGCGGTATTGATTTTGCCCGTGAACTTCTTGAAAAATCATTGGGAAGCCAAAAGGCAATTGATATTATCAACAGGCTTACAAGCTCTTTGCAGGTCCGTCCGTTTGATTTTATCCGCCGAACAGATCCGGCTCACCTTTTGAACTTTGTCCAGCAGGAATATCCGCAGACAATTTCTCTTATTCTTGCGTATCTTGAGCCTCAAAAAGCCGCTACAATTCTACAGAATCTTCCTGCGGAAATTCAGCCGGAAGTTTCAAAGCGTCTTGCCACAATGGACCGCACAAGCCCGGAAGTTCTGCGTGAAGTTGAGCGTGTTCTTGAAAAGAAACTTTCAACTCTTTCCAGCGAAGATTACACTGCTGCCGGTGGTGTTGACTCGATTGTTGAAATTCTTAACCTTGTTGACCGTTCTTCTGAAAAGGCGATTATTGAAACTCTTGAAGAAGACGATCCTGAACTTGCGGAAGAAATCAAGAAGAGAATGTTCGTTTTCGAAGATATTGTTATGCTTGATGACCGCGCGATTCAGAAAGTTCTCCGTGAAGTTGATACGCAGGAGCTTGCAAAGGCTTTGAAATCAGTTGATACAGAGGTTCAGGACAAGATTTTCCGCAATATGTCAAAACGTGCCGCTTCAATGCTGAAAGAAGATATGGAGTATATGGGACCTGTCCGCTTGAAGGATGTTGAAGAAAGCCAGCAGAAGATTGTTAGCGTAATCCGCCGTCTTGAAGATTCTGGTGAAATTGTTATTGCTCGTTCTAGCGATGATGAAATGGTAGTCTGATTTGACTGGAGGCATTTAGCATGGCACAAACTGTATTCAGATCGGCAGAAGTTAACAACACAAAGGGCGAAGTTGTCCTTCAGTTTACAAAAAATTTTGCGCCCCCTGTAGAAGAAAAAGTTGAGGAAGTTCCAGAATACACAGGTCCTACAGCAGACGACTTGCGCAAGGAAGCGGAGGCTTTTAAGCTTCAGTGGGAAGACGAAAAGGCCAAGATGCTTGCAAAGGCTCAGGCTGACGCAGACCAGATTGTAAAAAATGCGGAAGATGCCGCGTTTGCACAAGTAAAGCATCAAAGCGATCAGGCGGCAGTTATAAAATCCCAAGCGCAAAAAGAAGCTCAGGATATTGTTGAAAAAGCAAAGGCAGAAGCTCAGGATATTATTTCCAACGCAAAAATTGAAGAAAAATCTATCTTTGAAAAATCAAAGAGCGATGGATTTAAAGCCGGTCATGAAGAAGGCTATAAGGTAGGAAATGAAGAAGCGCAGCGTCTTGTTGAGCGCATTCACAAGATGATTGAAGCAGTCCAGGCAAAAAGACAGGAAATTCTTGACAACACAGAGCAGCAGATTGTGAACCTTGTAATTTTGATAGCGCGCAAAGTTGTTAAGATTATGAGCGAAAATCAAAAGAGCGTTATAATGTCGAATGTGCTTCAGGCTTTGAAAAAAGTAAAAGGCTCTGGAGACGTAACGTTGCGTGTAAATCTTGCGGATGTAAAGCTTACAACCGAGCATATAAAAGACTTTATCCGTCAGGTTGAAAATATCAAGAACATTTCTGTTGTTGAAGACAGTTCCGTTGAAAAAGGCGGCTGCATTGTTGAAACGGACTTCGGCGCAATTGACGCGCGCATTTCAAGTCAGCTGAATGAACTTGAAACTCAGATTTTGAATATTTCGCCGATAAAAACTGTGGGCAAGTCAGAAGTTATAAATCCCGACAGTTGATTCATGCGTTTGTTTTATTTGTCATTGCCGGACTTGCTCCGGCAATCTATTTTTGTGCTTGTAGAAGAAATTCAGTTTTCTGTAAAATCTGCAATGCATAGTTTTCAGTCGCTGCGGGATAGTTTGAAATGGAAAATTTTTTTGATAAATACATTCATAGCATAGAACGAATTGAGCCAATAAAATATACTGGCTCTGTCATAAGTGTAAAAGGCCTTATGATAGAAAGCAAAGGTCCTCGCTCTGTAATTGGCGAAATCTGCACAATTCATATTCCAAGCATTCAAAGTTCTGTTCTTGCGGAAGTTGTCGGGCTTGAAGGCTCTTCTGTACGTCTTATGGCTTACGGAGAAACAAAGGGAATTGAAGTTGGCTGCGAAGTCGTTGCTTCCGGGCACGTTTTGGAAGTTCCTGTAGGAGCATCACTTTTGGGGCGCGTAATAGACGCAACTGGAAAGCCCTATGACGGAAAAGGCGAAATTTTCCCTGAAGCATATTATCCGGCTCTTGCATCTCCTCCAAATCCGATGGAACGCAAGCCAATTGACAAGCGCATTGTAACTGGAGTTCGCGCCATTGACGGAATCCTTACGGTTGGAAAAGGCCAGCGTCTTGGAATTTTTGCAGGCTCAGGAGTTGGAAAATCAACGCTTCTTTCAATGATTGCGCGGAATACAAATGCTGATATAAACGTAATCGGTCTTATCGGAGAGCGTGGACGTGAAGTCATGGACTTTATAAAGCGCGACTTGGGTGAAGAAGGACTTAAACGTTCTGTTCTTGTTGTCGCAACTAGCGATCAGCCTTCCATTTCCAGATTGCGTGCCGCTTATGTTACAACTGCCATAGCTGAATATTTCCGCGACCAAGGCAAGGACGTTATGCTGATGTTTGACAGCGTAACTCGTTTTGCCCATGCGCAAAGAGAAATTGGTCTTGCAACAGGCGAGCCTCCTGCGCAAAGAGGCTACCCTCCGAGCGTTTTTGATATGTTGCCTAAACTTCTTGAGCGCACTGGAACAAATGACAAAGGAAGCATTACAGCATTTTATACAGTTCTTGTTGACGGCGACGATATGGATGAGCCTATTGCTGATAAAGTGCGCGGAACTTTAGACGGACATATTGTTTTGCAGCGTTCCCTTGCGGCTCGTCAGCATTACCCTGCGATTGATATGCTTACAAGCATCAGCCGTCTTTCAAAGAGAGTTTCTGGAACTTGCACAAAAAAAGCAGTTCAGCGTGTGCGCCGTTGGATTTCCGTTTATTCAGAGCAGGAAGAAATGATAAACGCCGGTGTTTACCAAAAAGGCTCTTCCCCGGAAATTGACGAAGCCATTGACCATCATCAGGCTGTTGAAGAATTTTTGTGCCAGGAAGAAAATTGCCACCTTACAATTGAAGACACTTTGAAATCTCTTTCTGAGCTAAGCGGAATTGAAATTCCTGAAGCCGAATATTCAGAGTCTCCTGCTTAATTTTTGCCTTTATGAAAAAATTTGCTTTTTCAATGCAGAAAATTCTTGACCTCAGAATATTTGAGCAGCGTCAGGCAGAAATGGAGCTTGGCAAGGCGAATGCAGAAGTCGCAAGAATTCAGGGCGAACTTGAATCCATTGCAAAACGGAAAATTTCCACAATAAAAAATTTCGACACAAATACAGATTTTCTTATTCAGGCTGAAATCCAGTCTTTTTTTTTCATGCTTGAGCAGAAGAAAGAAAAGTTTTTGGAAGAACTTGCTACAGCTCAGATTGCCGCGGATGAAAAGCGCGAAGTTGTCCGGCAGGCAATGCAAAAAGTCAAAGTCCTTGAAAAGCTAAAGGAAAATAAATTCCGCCAGTGGAAAAAAGACAGTTTAAAAGCAGAGGAACTGGCAGCCGACGATATTGTGACTGCCAGAAAAAATTTGCTTTAGTATTTAAATGCGCTTCCGCCGATAAATTCCCGGATTATAGACTGTGTTGGAACTGAAGTTGCAGGAATTGTAGAAAAGCAGTTTAAGAATTGAAGCAGCCTGTTTGCTTCTGCATATTCCTTTTGAAGCGGACTTACACATCTTAAAAGCGGCTCTGCATAAACTTTTAAAACCGGAAGCTCGTAGTCTAGCGCAGTGTTCAGCATCGCATCTGCATTGTTCTGGAACGGAAATATGTGAAGCTGCTCGCCTTTTTGAACGCTTTCCCACATTGCGATTGTGTCCGCTGCGCTTTTTCCTCTGTAACGTGAATCTCTTACAATTCTTCTTATAAGCCTGTTGTCGCTTGTTGAAATTCTATTGTGGTCGTCAAGGTTTAGCTGGGTCAATGCGGAAATGTAAATTTTAAATTTTTTTTCTGCTGGAACTAAAGGCGTAAGCTTGTCGTTAAGTCCGTGAATTCCTTCCATGATTAAAATGTCGCTTTCTTCCAAAGTCATTGTATCGCCTTTAAAATAGCTTACTCCAGCATGAAAGTCATAGGACGGAAGTTTGATTTGCTTTCCTGCAAACAAATCAACAAGGTTCTGGTTTAAAAGTTCAATGTTCAAAGCTTCAAGACATTCGTAGTCGTAGTTTCCGTTTTCGTCTTTTGGAGTTTGCGCGCGTCCAAGATAATAACTGTCAAGGCTTATCGTTTTAGGCTTGTATCCGATTGCTTCAAGCTGCAATGCAAGTTTTTTGCTGGTTGTCGTTTTTCCAGAGGAAGAAGGTCCTGCAATAAGAACAACTTTCGCTGATTTCTTCTTGAGAATTTCATCTGCAATTGTAGAAATTCTTTTTGTCTGAAGCGTTTCTGTTATGTCGATAAATTCAGATTCTTTTCTGTCGTGAATCAGCTGGTTTAAACTTGCCGCGGAAGTTACATTCAGTCTTTTTCCCCAGAGTTTGTATGACTTGTAAATTTCAAAAAGTTTCGGCTGGTCAACAAATTCCGTGAGCTTTTCAGGCTGGTCTTTTTTTGGGAATCGCAAAAGAAATCCGTCGCTATATGGAAGCAAGTCAAACACATTCAAAATGCCTGTTGTTCCAACTAGCGGTCCAAAATACAAGTCGGAAAATCCTTCGAGCCTGTTAATTTGAACGCGGGAAGGGCATCTGTAGTTTAGCTGCTTTCTGGTTTCTGTTAATCCGAGCTCTTCAAAAAGCGAGCAGGCTTCTGAATATGAAATGAAGTCAGTTTCAATTATTTTGTCATCTTTTATGATTTGCTCCATTTCATTTTTTAGCTTTAAAATATTTTCTTTTGTAAGAGGCTCGCCAAGTTCAAGCGTGTAGTAGTAGCCGTAGCCCAAACTGTGTCCGACTAAAAGCCTTTTCCCAGGAAAAATTTTATGCGCCGCCGCCGCTAAAACAAAGCAAAGCGATCTTCTGTAGATTGCGCTTCCGTCTTTTGAGTCTGAAAAAACTGGCTCTATGCTTGAAGTTATGTTTACCGGGCTGTCCAATGAGCAGATTTCGTTGTTTACTTTTACTGCGACAATTTTTTTGTTTTGCGCGTTGAATTTTTCAAGGAAAAGAATCGGGCGGATTTCATTTTCTGCCTCTATAAATGAATTGTCTGGAAATGTGATTTTGATTTTTTTCATGATGTGCCTCCAAAGTTATGCAGATTTTTTTAATATGATATTTTTTATCATTTAATTATAAGGCACAAAATGCTGAAATGCAAAGAGAAATTGTTGTAAGGCTTTAAATTTATTTTTTTCCAAAAAGCGATTTTATAAATTCTGCGATTTTTATAAAAATATTGGCAATGAATTTTAAGAGCCTCATAATCAGCGGAGGATTTTTTAGCTTTTCAAGCCGCTTGTATCCTTCCAGAAGTTCTTCGTCTGTAAATTCCTTGCGCTGATTGTTTTCTTCAAGCTCCATTTCAAGCTGGCGGATGTTGTCAACATTTGAGTCAAGGACGTTTGCGTTTATTCTTTCCCAGCCAAGAGATTTTGCTGCTTCAAGCCTGCGTTCTCCTGCCACAAGCTCGTAGCTGGAATTCAGCGTGATTGGATTCATAAGACCGTAACGGTGCATGCTTTCTTTTAATGCGGTCAAATCTCCCAAATCGCGGCGAACTCTTTTTTTTACTTTTATGTCTTCAATTTTTACAAGCATTTAATTAAAAAATAGGCAATCTTTGTTTTTTAGTCAAGAAGCCAGTTTGAAAAATCATCGGAATTTCTTTGCGGCTGAGAAAGCTCATACGCTGATTCTTCCTGCCTTATTTCAGAAGAAAGTTTTCCGCTCTTAAGGAAGCTCAAGTCAACCATCAGCGGACTGTCGTCAATTCCTTCATCAAAACTGTAGCCTGCCTGAATTCTTGCTTTTTGAAGTCTTGCGGCTCCTAATGTTCTGCCAGAGTCGTCTGTATGTTTTAAGCAAGGCTCGGTCGGCTCTGTTCCCGGATAATAATACGCAGTGATTCTGTTGCTTCCGCATTCAGGAGTCAGAATTCCGCCGCTTTTTGTGCAGACTTCAAGCTGAATCAAGTCTTTTGGCATTTCGTCATAGAACGGCTTGTACGGCTTGTCTTTGTTCGCCGCATTCATAAAGTCGCCCCAGGCAACGCCAGCTAAAGTTGAGCCAGTAATTGAAAGTCCCAGCGACTGTCCCGGCTTGTCGAATCCGAACCAGAAAACAGAAGTGTAGTAAGGCGTAAATCCTGCTGCCCATGCATCTGCCCAGTTTTGCGTTGTTCCTGTTTTTCCTGCTACAGGCATTTGGAATGTTTTTCCGTTTGAATTTACAAAATTGAATTTGTTTCCGCGGCCTTTTCTTTTTCCTGTAACCCAATATGTTGAGTCCCAGTCAGAGCCGTATCTTAAAGTTCCGCTTGCCACAGTATTCTTCATAATTTCCTGCATTATAAATGCTGTTTCTTCTGTAAGAATCTGCTTTGAGCCGTTTCTGGATTTTTGCGCGTCTGCTTGTTCTTTTCCCGGATTGAAAATTATATTTCCGTTTTTGTCTTCAACTGAAAGAATTGCAATCGGCTTGACTTCTTTTCCGCGGTTTGCGATTGTGGCGTAGGCTTTTGCAACTTCAATAGGGCGCACTGAACAAACTCCAAGACCAAGCGGATAAACTGGCTCAAAGTGCCTTGATTCAAATTCGTTTGAAGGAATTCCTAGCAGCGCGGAAGTTCTTTTTATTGCCGAGTCAAATCCGATTGTGTCCAGAACTTTTATTGAAGGCACATTCATGGAGTGGGCTAGAGCGTACCAGAATTCAACATCGCCTTCCCACTGACCTTTAAAGTCCTGCGGAATATAAGGAGTTCCGTCTTCTTTGTGGAAAACCTGAGGCGTGTCGCTTATAATCGTTGTCATTGTAAATTTCTGGCTTTCAATTGCTTCGGAATAATAAAGCGGCTTGAAAGTTGAGCCAGGCTGAAGCTTTGCCTGAACCGCGCGGATAAACTGGTTTGTCTTGTCATATTTTGAGCCGCCGACAAGCGCATCTATGTAGCCAGTTGAATTTTCAAGGGCAATCATTGTTCCTTCAATTGTTGTTTTTTCCGCTTTTTGCTGAATCAAGGAATTTCCTTTGTTGACAATTTCAGTCTTTAAAGATTCAATTCCGCAGACCATGGACATTACATCGATTATAGGATTTATTTCATCGCGGTACTGGTTCATTGCGGTTGCTTGATTTCTTTGCTCGCCAAGCTTTAAATCCGGCAAGTCGAATACAAGGCTGAAAAGTTCTGTGAGCGGAATATATTTGCTGAATGTTGCGCGCTCGTGGGAATTCATTGTCCGCTGGTAAAGCCTGTTCGCCGCATGGATATAATCCTGCATTACTTGTTCTGCGGCTTTTTGGTGCGAAAGATTCAATGTTGTGTTTACGGTGAATCCGCTTGTGTAAATGTCTTCTGTGCCGTAAATCATTCCGCTTAAATTTCTTCTTACATATTCGCTGAACCAAGGCGCTTCGTCATTTTGCATTGCGTGGGCGGAAGCGTTTGTTCTTGTGTAGTCAAAGTTTGCCCAGTATGTGTCAAAACTGTCGTCCGCCTGCTGCTGGGAAATGTAGCCGGAATTCACCATCGCTTCAAGAACATCTTTTTGTCTTGCCATTGCACGGTTTGGATGTTCAAACGGATTATAAAAAGAAGGATTTGAAAGCTGAATTACGAGAATTGCAGCTTCCGCCGGAGTTATTTCTGTGGCATCGTGTCCAAAGTAATATTTGCTTGCCGCGTTTACTCCGTAAGTTCCGCCGCCAAAATAAATTTTATTCAGATAAAGCTCTAGAATTTCGTCCTTTGAATATCTGCGCTCCATTTGGATTGCCCACCAAAGTTCCTTGAGTTTTCGTTTGACTGAATATTCCTGCCGGTCGCAATACAAAGTTCCCGCGATTTGCTGAGAAAGTGTTGAGCCTCCGCCAAGCGAGCTTCTTGTAAGAACTCCGACAACTGCCCTGAACAAAGCCTTTATGCTGAATCCGTGGTGGCTGTAAAAAATGCGGTCTTCTCGTGTAAGCAATGCGTCAATCATGTGCTGCGGAAGATTTTTCAGTGCGATTATTTCCCGCCGCTCGTCGCTTGCAAATTCAGTTATAAGCTCGCCGTTTATATCCAAAAGCCTTGTTGGAAGTGAAGTTTCAAAGTCTGTGAAATTTTCAGTGTTTATTGTATTCCGTGTAGCCGCAAGTCCAGCTCCAAGAAAAGAGCCAAAAACAAGCGCAAAAAAAAGCAATGCTCCGCTAAGAATGAGTGGAATAGTCCCGCATTTTTTCATAACAATATATAATAGATAAAAATGTTTCTATTGTCAAACGAGCATAAGCGGCTTGTATTGACAATATTTTTAGTTTGATATAAAACTTTCTTGTATGGACATTTTTGCAGAAGAAAAAAATGCTGTTTTTGTTCCTCAGAAAATTTTTATGCAGCGTGCAATTGAGCTTGCAAAAAAAGGCGGCGGAAAAGTTCATCCGAATCCTCTTGTTGGCGCAGTAATTGAAAAAGACGGAAAAATTATTGCGGAAGGTTTTCATCACGAATACGGAAATCTTCATGCGGAGCGGGATGCTTTAAAAAATGCAATGGAAAAAAATGCCTGTGTTCGCGGAGCAAATCTTTACGTTACATTGGAACCTTGCTGCCACACAGGAAAACAGCCGCCATGCACTCAGGCAATCGTAGAAGCCGGAATAAAAAATGTCGTGATTGGAAGCCGCGACCCGAATTCTCTTGTAAACGGAAAAGGCGTTCTTCAGCTTAAAAATGCGGGAATAAAAGTTTTCCGAGATTTTATGAAAGATGAATGTGATTCTCTTAATGAAATTTTCTTCTATTATATAACAACTAAGCGTCCTTTTGTGATTGTAAAATATGCGCAAAGTGCGGACGGAAAAACTTCACTTTCTTCAGGCGAAAGTAAATGGATTACAAATGAAAGTTCCCGTGAATATGTTCATTATTTGCGCGGAACAACTGCGGCCGTTATGTGCGGAATCCAGACGGTTCTAAAAGATAATCCGCTTTTAACTTGCAGAATTCAAGGTGAAGAATTAAAGCAGCCGGTTCGAGTTGTCCTTGATACAGAATTGAAAATTCCGCTTGAATGCAATCTTGTAAAAACTGCGAATGAAATTCCGCTTGTAATTTTTACTTGCTCTAATTCCGAAAAAAAATCCGCTCTTGAAAAAAAAGGCGCAAAAGTAATTCAGGTTGGAAAAAAAGATTCGCATATCGACATTTTGCAAGTGCTAAAAAAACTTGGCGAGCTTTCAATTGACAGCGTTCTTGTTGAATCCGGCGGCTCTCTTAATTCAAGTTTGTTTTTTTACGGCGAAGAAAAAAAGTGCCTTGTAAACAAAGTGCTTTGCTTTGTCGCTCCCAAAATTTTGGGCGGAAAAAATGAAGCTGTGCATTCGCCGGTGCAGGGAATTGAATGTTCAAGCCTTTTGTCTTGCGTGAATCTTTCGCTGAAAAATGTAAAGACTTTTTCTGGTGATTTGCTTTTGGAATACAATTTTCAAGAGCCGAGCTTGGAGGAATAATTTTGTTCACGGGAATTATAGAAAGCCTTGGCACTGTAAAAAATATTGTGAGAGCCGGCCATTCTTTTTCGATTGAGATTCAGTCTGGTTTTAATGAAAAACTTGTGCTTGGCGAAAGCATTGCCGTGAATGGAGTTTGCCTGACTGTCGCTGAATTTTCTGGCTCTGTTTTTAAAGCTGATGTTACGCCGGAAACTTTCAGCCGAACTTCCTTAAAAATCCTTCGCACAGGAAGCTTTGTAAATCTTGAGCGCGCAATGAAGGCTGACGGAAGATTCGGCGGACACATTGTTTCTGGGCATATCGACGGAACTGGAAGAATTCTTGCTTTCTCAAAAAATGAAAACGCCGTGAACATTCAGTTTTCAATGGAAAAAAAACTCGGCGATTTTATGATTGAAAAAGGCTCTGTTGCAATTGACGGAATCAGCCTGACTATTGCTTCTGTAAAATGGAGCGGCACAACTTGTGTTGTTTTTGCGGCTGTGATTCCGCATACTTGGAGCAACACCGTTTTAAGCAAAAAAAAGCCCGGCGACCTGGTGAATATTGAATGCGACATAGTTGGAAAATATATAAGACATTTTACTTTGGAGGAAAAAAAATGAAATCTGAAAAATTTGCTCTTATAGAAAAAGCTTTGCAGGATTTGCGCAGCGGAAAAATTATAATGGTTACTGATGACGAGTCGCGCGAGAATGAAGGCGACTTGATTTGCGCCGCAAAATTTGCTACTGGTGAAAATATAAATTTTATGGCGCGGAATGCGTGCGGACTTATCTGTATGCCAGTAAGCTCTGAAATCGCAAAAAAATTTAATTTTTATCCGATGACGTTTCAAAATCAGGACAACCACGAAACTGCCTTTACTGTTTCCGTGGACCATATTTCAACGACAACAGGAATCAGCGCATTTGAAAGAAGCACCACTGCTGTTGCTCTTGTAAATCCAGAAACTAAGCCGGAAGATTTTCGCCGCCCGGGACACATGTTTCCTTTAGTTGCAAAAGACAAGGGAATTTTTGAACGCCAAGGACATACCGAAGCGACTGTTGATTTGTGCCGCTTAGCCGGACTTGAGCCAGCTGGACTTTGCTGCGAAATTATGAGCGCAGACGGACACATGGCGCGCCGCCCCGAACTCGAAGAAAAAGCAAAAGAATGGAACTTAACTCTTATAACGATTGCCGATTTGATTGAATATAGAAAGTCAACTGAAGAATTTATTGAGCGCGTTGCGGAAGCGAATCTTCCCACAAAGTACGGCGACTTTAAACTTTACGGATTTTTGGACACAATCACCGGCGAGCATCATGAGGCTTTGGTCATGGGAAATGTTTCCGACGGAAAAAGCGTTTTGTGCCGCGTTCACAGCGAATGTCTTACAGGCGACACTTTCGGCTCAAGAAAATGCGATTGCGGCGAGCAGTTTGATCTTGCAATGAAAAAAATTTCTCAGGAAGGAAGGGGAGTTCTCGTTTATCTTTCTCAGGAAGGAAGAGGAATCGGAATTCTTAACAAGATAAAGGCTTACAGTCTTCAGGACAAAGGCATGGATACTGTTGACGCTAACCTTGCGCTTGGTCTTCCAGAAGATGCCCGGGACTATTCATGCGGAATTCAAATTTTAAAAAATCTTGGAGTTTCAAAACTTCGACTTATGACAAACAATCCGCAGAAAATTGACGCCATGAACTGCAAGGAAAACGGAATCGAAATTGAAGAGCGTATTCCGCTTGAAATTCCAGTTCAAAAATATGATGAATTTTATTTGAAAACAAAAGCAAAGCGTATGGGGCATCTGCTTTCTAACGTTTAGCCGGTTCTAAAAAATATTTTGGAGGAAAAAATGAAAATTATTGAAGGAAAGGTTGTTGCTGGAAATGCAGGCAAAATCAAAGTTGGAATTGTCGCCGCAAGATTTAATGAGTTTATTGTTTCAAAACTTGTCGCGGGCGCAAAAGACGGACTTGTTCGCCACGATGTTGAAGACGATGACATAACTCTTTGCTGGGTTCCGGGCGCTTTTGAAATTCCAGTTGCCGCAAAAAAAATGGCTGAAAGCAAAAAGTACGATGCTGTCATTTGCCTTGGCGCTGTAATCCGCGGAGCTACAAGCCACTATGATTACGTTTGTGCTGAAGTTTCAAAGGGAATTGCCCAAGTTAGCTTGCAAACTGGAATTCCTGTTATGTTTGGAGTTCTTACAACTGACACAATTGATCAGGCAATTGAGCGCGCCGGAACAAAAGCCGGAAACAAAGGCTACGACTGCGCCCTTGGAGCAATTGAAATGGTGAACTTGCTCAAACAGATGTAAGATAAAATGTCATCTTCGGGCTTGACCCGAAGAGCTGCTGAAAATTTATACTAGATTGCCGTGTCAAGCACGGCAATGACAAATTTGTTGCATAGGATGACATTAAAATTTAGCCTTTGATTTGTCATTCCCGTGCTGCGACACGGGAATCTATTAAAACTTAACCTTTAATCTTTTCTACCGCATCTTCAAGCGAAATGGACTCAAAGATTTCTCTTGTCTTTAAGTTCTTGAGCGTGATTGTATTTGCGTTTTCGCTGTTGCCTGAAATCATAATTCCCCAGGGAATTTGTTTTTTGTCTGTTACAGAATACTGTTTGTTGATTTTTACAGTGTCTGGGAATACTTCCACGGAAATTCCTTCTTTGCGGAGTTTTGCCGCCACTTCCTGATATTGAACATTCAGATTTTCATCTGTGTTGAATATTTCCACATCAAGGTAGCTGCCTTTTGCATTTGTAATTCCAAGCTCAGAAAGTCCTGCAATCAGCCTGTCCAAACCAATGCTTGAGCCAACGCCCGGCAGTTTTTCTTTCATGTAAAGGCCTGCGAGGTTGTCATATCTTCCGCCTGAGCAAACAGAACCTATTGACGGAAGTTTTTCAAGGAAAGTTTCGTAGACAATGCCTGTGTAATAGTCAAGACCGCGTGTAATTGCAGGGTCAAGCATATAAGTTTCTTCAATTCCAGCTGCTTTCATCATGCTGAAAATCGTTTTCATGCGCTTTGAGTCTTCATCTTCGCCGCCGGCAAGCTCTTCTATGTGTGAAAGTGTCTCTTCAAATGAAGAAAGTGGCTTTATGTAGTCAATGATTTTTGCGCTTGAATCTGCGCTTCCTGTAATTTCTTCAAGTTCCGCCGAAACTTTTTCTTCGCCCACTTTGGCAATCTTGTCTACTGCTCTCAAAATATCTTCCGACTTTTCAGCAAGACCAAGTTTCTTTAAAAAGCGGTTGAAAATTCCTCTGTGGTTTACGTGAATCTTTATTTCGTCAACGCCGATGGCAGAAAGGGCTGCTTTCATAAGGCTTAGCGTTTCAAAGTCTGATACTGCGCTGTCGCTTCCTACCGTGTCAAAGTCGCACTGGACAAATTCTCTGTATCTTCCTGCCTGCGGTTTTTCTCCGCGCCATACTTTTGAAATATGGTATCTTTTGAACGGAAAGTAAAGTTCTTCTTTGTGCTGTGCAGTGAATCTTGCGAAAGGAACTGTCAAGTCAAATCTCATCGCGACATCTCTTCCGCCGTTGTCTTCAAAACGGAACATCTGTTTTTCTGTTTCGCCATTGCTTTTTCTAAGCAAAATTTCTGTATATTCAAGAACTGGAGTGTCTATAGGAACGAATCCGTAAGAGCGGAATGTCTTAGTAAGTTTTTCGATTAGGTCAGATCTCAAAATTTCGTCTTGAGGAAGAAAGTCTCTGAATCCTTTTAAGATTTTTGGTTGAATAAATATTTCCATAATAAAATATACTATAATATAAATGGAATTTGCTCAATCAGTGTGAATCTTTGCTGATTGCTAATTTTGCTCTTGTTTTGTTTCGCTTGAAAAAAAAAAGCAAATGCAATATTTTAAATTAAACAGAACGTATTGCTGGAGGCTGAAATTGCTTTTTGCCGTAGATATTGGAAACACAAATATTGTCGCAGCTATTTTTGATGGCGATAAAATTGCCGTTCAGTGGCGCATTGCAACTGATTCAAGGCGCACAGGAGATGAATATACTTCTATTTTGCTCACACTTTGCAGGGAAGCAGGAATCCAGACAAAATTTCTTGATAAAAGCATTATAAGTTCTGTTGTTCCTGCCTTGATTGGACCTTTTGTTGTTGTCTGCCAGCATTTATGCGGAAATAGTCCGTTTATTTTGTCTTCTGACCTTGCCTATAGCGGGCGTCTTCCTGTCAGACTGGATTCAGCTTCGCCACATACAAATATTGGAACAGATTTGCTTTGCAATGCAGTAAGCGCCTGGAATTTGTTTGAAGGCAAAGGTCCTGTCATTGCGGTTGATTTTGGAACTGCCTTGACTTTAACTGTCGCTGATTCAAGCGGAACAATCCGCGGAGTTACTATTTCACCTGGCTTGGGAACTGCTATAAAGGCTTTGGCGACTAATGCGGCTCAGCTTCCGTTTGTTTCCTTGGAAGCTCCGTCTTCAAGTCTTGGAATGAATACAGAAACTGCAATTCAGGCAGGCGTTGTTCTTGGTTACAAAGGTCTTGTTGAATATTTAGTTCGTCAAGTTAAGGCTGACCTTGAAAAACTTACTGGCGACAAAGCTGAAACTGTAAAAGTTGTTGCAACCGGCGGACTTAACAAAGTTCTAAAGCCAATTACAGATGTGTTTACAGTTGTTGACAAAGACTTGACAATCCGCGGACTTAAGATTATTTCTGATTTGGTGCTGTAAAAATCAGTTTTTTATCTTTGGATAAAGTCTTCCCACTTGACTCCATTGCCTGAGCATACGTCTTTTTCCAATATAGAGCCTTCTATTGTGGAAAAATATTCCGGGCTTATTCCGGGAGAAAGAATTTTTTCTGTGCGCAAAACTGAAATGTCGTCTGGCTTTATTCTGCTTCCTTTTTTTAGAGAACGCATATAGTGAAGCGAGCGGTTTGTTCTTCCGTAGTTTTCTTCTTCTGCCACGGCAAGTCTTTTTATTCCCGTTCCTAACGCCGCTGTGATTTTTTCACTTGGAAATTCGTATTCAAGCTGTTTTAGAATCTCTTTTTCTGCTGCATTTTCTAAATTTTCTTTTACAGCATTTCCTTCTTTTTTGTAGCGTTCTTGTATTGAAAGTGTCTGCTTGACTGAATGAACCATTACAGCAAACTGTTCAGGTTCAAGAGCCACAGGGTCATCTAGCCCGCTGTCTTTTTTGCTTAGCGTAATGTGCTTTTCAATTACACTTCCTCCCATAAGAACTGTAAGAACAGGAACTAAAACTGGATCAAGGCTGTGGTCGCTTATTCCGGTTGGAATTCCAAATATTTGGCGCAGCGTTTTTACACATTTTATATTGTATTGTTCTTCAGGCGCAGGATAAAAAGTTATGCAGTGAAGCAAAGTTAAGTCTGGAAAAACTTTTTCATTTGTATGAGATTCTTTTTTATTTTGGATTACTTGAATTGCTTTTTCTATGTCGCCTAATTTTGAAACTCCGCTTGAAATAATAATTGGAATTTTTTGATAATAATCTGCGCATTTTTGTAAAAGCGGAAAATGATTCAGTTCCGGACTTGCGATTTTTATAGCGTCAGGATTAAGTTTTACAAGCTCGTCAAAAGATTTTGTTCCAAAAGGCGAGCAGGCGAATAAAAGTCCTTTTTTATGTGAATATTCAAGGCATTTTTCGTAGAAATCAGAAGAGCATTCAAGCTGCTTAAATGTGTCGTAAAGCCGGGTTTTTCCTCCAGGCAAATTTACAAATCCTGTGTCTGGATGCAAAATCTCATCAGCATAAACCCATTGAAATTTCACGCAGTCCGCACCTGCAAAAGCTGCCGCGTCAATAAGTTCACGTGCTTTATCTAAAGAGCCTGCGTGCGCAGTTCCAATTTCGGCGATTATTTTCATGCTTTTGATTATAATTGTTCATCCTTTGAAATTCAACAGAATGATTTAAAACAAAAAACGGCATTGAAAAGAACAATGCCGATAGTGGAGCTGTTGTCTGGACAGCTTAAAAAAGGATTTTCCTCCGTTTAGATTTCCACAACAAAAAGTTTACATTTGGAATTTCAATTCCGACATAAAGAAATTAGCAGGAATTAAAAAGATATTTGTGCTTTTGGTTAAAATTATCTATTCGGCTGATTGTATTTTTATGTCATTTTCGGCTCAAGGCATGGGAATGACAATTGAATTTTTCTTGTTTATAGATTATTTTGATTCAATTTGATATAATGAAACGAGTTTTAAAATTCGTCTGATTTTTGAAACTTCTTCATATTTTCTTTTTAGTTCTGGTGCTTTTTGCGTTCAGGCTAAAGAATTTTGTGTTAAAATTTATTTATAATTTTATAAAAGGACGGAATGCGATGTACAATCCTGTAGATTCAAAAGCTGATTTTCCGAAGCAGGAAGAAAAAATCTTAAAATTCTGGGAAGAAAACGAAACTTTTAAAAAGTCTGTTTCGCAGAGAGAAGGCGCAGAGGAATATGTTTTTTATGACGGACCTCCTTTTGCGACTGGACTTCCTCATTTTGGTCATTTTATTCCGTCTACAATAAAAGATATAATTCCGCGCTATCAGACAATGAAAGGAAAAAAAGTTGAGCGCAGGTTCGGCTGGGACTGCCATGGTCTTCCTGTTGAAAATCTGATAGAAAAAGAGCTTGGAATCAACTCTAAGCACGAAATTGAAGCTTACGGCGTTGCGAATTTCAATGATAAATGCCGCGCTTCTGTTTTAAAATACACTTCAGAATGGCGCAAGACAATTACCCGCATGGGACGCTGGGTTGATTTTGACAACGACTACAAGACAATGAATCCTGACTTTATGGAGTCAATCTGGTGGGTTGCAAAATCTCTTTGGGACAAAGGAATGATTTATGAGGGAAAGTATATTCTTCCTTATTGCCCAAGATGCGCGACTGTTCTTTCTACGCATGAGCTTGCACAAGGCTACAAAGAAAAACAGGATCCTGCGATTACAATCCGTTTCAAAGTGATAAAAGCTCCGGCTGCGTTTGAAGATTCGGAAATGGAAAACGGAAACACTTATTTCCTCGCCTGGACAACAACTCCTTGGACGCTTCCTTCTAATGAAGGTCTTTGCATGGGACCGGACATCGAGTATGTAAAAATAAAAGACAAGGAAAGCGGAGACTTTTACATTTTGGCAGAAAGCCGCCTTTCGTCTTATTACAAGAACGAAGCTGATTACGAAGTTATTTATAAGAAAACAGGAAAAGATTTTATTGGCGCAAAGTATGAGCCGCTTTTCCCTTACTTCAAGGACTTGGCTGTAAAAGAAGACGGAAGCGATGGAGCTTTCAGAATGTTCAATGCCGACTATGTTTCAACAGAAGACGGAACTGGAATTGTTCATATTGCTCCTGCGTTCGGTGAAGAAGACTCTAAGGTTTTCAAGGGAACTGGAATTCCTGCTGTTGAGCCGATGGACGCTGAATGCAAATTTACAAAAGAAGTTACTGACTATGCAGGACGCTTTGTAAAAGACTGCGACAAAGACATAATGGATCGCTTGAAGAAAGAAGGCAAGCTTGTAAAACGCGATCAGATTCTTCACCAGTATCCGCATTGCTGGAGATGCGGTTCACCGTTGATTTACAGAGGAATCGGCTCTTGGTTTGTAAAAGTTGCTGATGAGCATGAGCGTCTTTTAAAGGCGAATTCCCAGATAAAATGGCAACCGGCGCATATAAAAGAAGGTCGTTTTGGAAAATGGCTTGCTGGAGCTAGGGACTGGGCAATCAGCCGAAACCGCTACTGGGGAAATCCTATTCCAATTTGGAAATGCCCTGACTGCAACGACGCTTTGTGTGTAGGCTCAAGAAAAGAACTTGAAGAGCTTAGCGGAGTTTATCCTGAAGATTTGCATAAGCAGTTTGTTGATAAAATAACTATTCCTTGCAAAAAGTGCGGCGGAACAATGAAGCGCATTCCAGAAGTTTTTGACTGCTGGTTTGAATCTGGCTCAATGCCTTATGCGCAGCAGCATTATCCTTTTGAAAATAAGGAATATTTTGAAAGCCATTTCCCGGCAGATTTTATAAGCGAAGGTCTTGATCAGACACGCGGATGGTTCTATACACTTACTGTTCTTGCTTCAAATCTTTTTGACAAGCCGGCATTCAAAAACTGCATTGTAAATGGAATTGTTCTTGCAAGCGACGGACGAAAAATGTCCAAGAGTTTGCGAAACTACACAGATCCTAACGAAGCTATTAATAAGCTGAGCGCAGATGCAATCCGTCTTTTCCTTATGCATTCGGCGGTTGTAAAAGCTGATGAAATCCGTTATTCGGATGAAGGCGTGCGCGATGTAATAAAGAGCATAATTCTTCCGCTTTGGAATTCTTATTCATTCTTTGTTCAGTATGCGAATATTGACGGAGTTACTTGCACTGGGCACGAATTTGATTCTAAGCTTCCTGAAAATCCTCTTGACCGCTGGATTCTTTCCGTTGCGCAGAAAATGGTAAAAGATGTTTCTTCCGCCTTGGATGATTATGACCTTAGCGCGGCAATTGATCCTATGCTTTCATTTATCGACCAGATTAACAACTGGTATATCCGCAGAAACAGAAGACGTTTCTGGAAATCTGGAAGCGATGCGGACAAGCTTGAAGCTTACGGCGCTCTTTATTCCGCTTTGAAAACATTTGCGCTTGTTGCTGCTCCGTTTATTCCATTCCTTACTGAAGAATTGTGGCAGAACTTAAAGACTTCTGAAGACAAGGAATCTGTTCATTTAATGGATTATCCTGTTTACAATGAAAAATTCCGCGACGAAGATCTTGAGTTTAAAATGGCAAGCGTTCAAAAAGCTGTTTCAATGGGAAGAAGCCTTCGCAATCAGTTTAACTTGAAGAACCGCCAGCCGCTTGCAAGTGTGGCGCTTGTTACACGCAATGCTGAAGAGAAAAAAGTTCTTTCAGATATGCAGAACACAATCGCCGAAGAACTGAATGTTAAAAATGTAATTTTCCATGAGCGCGAGGATGAGCTTGTTGAATACAAGGCAAAGGCAAATTTCAGAGTTCTTGGAAAACAGTTGGGCGGAAAAATGAAGGTTGCCGCTGCTGAAATTACAAAACTTTCAACTGAGCAGATTGAGCAGATTCTTGACGGAAAAACTGTTGCTATAAAAGTTGACGGTGAAGACGTTTCTTTGAATCAGGAAAATGTTCTCGTTGAGCGTTTTGAAAAAGAAAATTTAAAAGTTATAAATGACGGAACTTTGACAGTCGGACTTGATACAAAAATTACTGACGAGCTAAAGAAAGAAGGCTACGTGCGCGATTTGGTGCGTGGAATTCAGAATCTTAGAAAAGAAAGCGGCTTTGAAGTTACAGACCGGATTGAGCTTTCTGTTGGCGGCTCTGAAGTTTTGAAATCTGCATTTGAAATGTTCAAGGATTTTGTATCTGGAGAAACTCTTGCGTCTTCTGCTGTTTGGAATGAAAATACTTCTGGAACTGAAATTGACTGCGAAGATGCAAAGTGGGCTGTTTCTGTAAAGAAAATTTAATTCTTTCTTGCTGAAAGTTGGAGGCTGATTTGAAAAAGAAACTTGTTCCTGTTTTTATTGCGATGTTGATTTTCTTTGGATGCAAATCTTCTAAAGTGGAGATGGAAGTTCAAAATGTAGATCCTCTTTCTCTGCTTGAAGAAAATTCAAGCATTTATATGAGCGTTCCTGCAAGCAAAAATCAGGAGCTGGTTTCGAAAATTCTTTGCTCCAGAATTTCGGGGCTTGCTGAAAAAGATGCAAAGGCTATTGCGGCAAGAACAGAAATTTTGTATGCCGGGCTTGGTACTGTGGATGACCGTTCGCGTCTTCAGATTGTATCAGAAACTTCGATTCCTCGCATTGTGATTCAGTCTTCACTTTCAAAGAAAAACGGCTGGGAAAAATCTTTTGTCTCTTATGATGAAAAAGTATTTGAAAAGTTTACTCACTCATCGGACGGATTTCAGGCTTCGTTTCCTTCTTCAAATTTAGTATGCGCAGCACAAAATGTTGATTTGCTTTTAAAGAAATTTGCGGAAAATAATCCTGCTCCAGAAACTGCTTGGAAAAATTGGATTGCTCAGGATTTGTCTCAAGGTGAAATTCTTTTTTACATAACTAAGCCCGGCCAGTATTTAAGAAGTCTGATAGGGCAGAGCATAAATGTTGGAACGGATGCTATTTTTGGTTCTCTTTGCTATTTCCCTGATAAAAAAGATTCCGCCAAATATTCTGGAAAGTATGAGCTTTCTTTCAGTATTCATTTGCTGGATAAAAGAAGCGTAGTTGCTCTGCGTTCTTTGCTGGGACTTTCTTTTGCAATGACGGGCGGCGCGGTTGAGCAGACTGATGACTTTACTTTAAAAATTTCTGGAATTGAAATTTCCGAAAATAAAATTGAAGAATTGTTTTTGCGCGATCCGATTACTGGAAAGCATTACAAAGTTGTAGATGACAAAGTTATTGAAGAATCTGTGAAAAAATGAAAATTCAAAGTTTTCTTTTTTTGATGCTGCCGTTTGTTTTTTGCAGATGCGCAACTTCTATTCCTTGTGAAAAAAAAATTATAGAAAGAAATCTTTTTGAAGAATATTTTTCAATAGCGGAAAATTATAAAAGCTTGGAAAATTACAGCAAAGCCATTGAATATTATAAAAAAACTTTGCCGTCAGATTCTTTGCATGACTATGCTTTTTATGAAATTGCGCTTTGCAATGTTTACTTAAAAAACTGGAATGAAGCCCAAACTTCTTTTGAGCAGCTTTTGCAAAATGATTCTGAAAACACAACTTTAAAAACTTCTTTGGCTTATATAGAAGCAATGCGCGGTAATTTAGAAGAAGCTGAAAATTTATATTCTTCTCTTTATGAAAATAATCCCGATGATTCTTTTATACTGAAAAATCTTATTGTGGTTCTTGTCTCTGAAAAAAAATACGAAGAGGCAAATGAAAAATTTAAAGCGCTTGAAGAAAAGTTTCCAGATGAAGAGGCGATTCCTACTATAAAGAAAAAACTAGAAGAATTTTTGCCACAGCAAAATGCTGATGTGCAAGAATCAAATTCTGTAGAGGAAGAAAATTTGGAATAACCCTTTTTATTCTTCCTGTTTTTCTTCTGCACTTACTTCTTTTGGTTCAGAAGAAGCTGTTTCTTCTTGAAATGACTCTGACGCTAGAAAATCTTTATATCTTTCTGGATTCACTCTAAATGCAATTATAGGTGAGTCTGCGTCGGCTCTGTTCAAGGCTTCTTCACTTTCGTTTGCAAGGCGTGTTGCGGAAATCAGGCGCAATGTCCGTGACGAAATTCCTATTCCTACAAAATGCTGTTCATTGTATTTTGAAAGAACTGAAGTTATTTCTGTGTGAAGATCTCCTGCAATCACAAGCGATTTGTCTGTGTTCTGATTCTGGAAAATTGCGCTTGCTCCGTCTTCTTTATAATTGAAAACAAGATCATTGAATTTAACTTTTTCAAGAATTGTTTTGCTGATTTCTTTTCCGCATTCAGAATTCCAGTCAATGTCTTTTATTTTTATTGTAAACAATGACAAGTCCTGATCACTTGAAGCAGATCTTATAAGCTCGCTGTCAAGGCGTGTGAGCATATATTGTTCCCATCCAAATCCTGTGCTAGGGCAGAAAAGTCCTGCTGGCTCTTCTTCTTCCGCGGAATTTTCATTCTTGTCTTCTGAAAGTTCTGTTTCGTCATTTGTTTCTTTTTCCGGCTCGGAATTTAAAAATGCCAAAACATCTTCTTCCGGCTGCTCTTGCGGAGCTTCTTCCTGTTCTATGATATTTTCTGAAGTTTCCTCGCTTGCATTTTCTTCATCATTTTGCTCTTCTTCTTTTTCTTCTGAAAAATCATTGTAAGATTCTATTTCTGGATATTCAGTTTGCTCAAGGTCATCGGTTTCAGACTCTTTTGGGAACGTTCCGTTTTTTATGAAGAACGCAAGGTATGCCGCTGTTGCCAAAGTTGCAATTATTACGACTATAAAAGTAATTCGGCCTTTATAAAAAATTGAAACTGGCTTGAGCAAGTATATAGAAGATGTAAGTGAAAGCGGAATTCCATTTTCTGTGAAAACTGTTGTTGAATAAATTTTTACAAGTGAAGAATTTATTTTTTCAAATTCCGACATTTTTCCAGGATAAGAAAAAATCAGCTCTTCGCCATATTTGATTTGAAGCCCTGCTATATCTGAAATATTTCCGAGTGAAGCAAGAAATTCATCGTAAAACTTTTTGCTTTGCGGCGCATAATTTTTGCTGATTCTGCTTAAATCCCTCGTAATTGAATTGAATCTGTTCTGGGAATTAAAAGCTCCTTGCTTGTATTCTGCGGCAAGCGAAATAATAAAAACCAGCAATGACAAAATGTATACAGCGCAAATTGTTGTTATAAAAATCGAATTTCTTTTTGCTCTCATAGTATTCAATTATACCGTAGAGCCTGATTGTATGCAAGTTTTAAACTGTCAAAAAGTGTGTTGTTTTTAAAAAAAGCAAGAAGCGGCAAAATTGAAAGTCCCCAGTTGCTTTCCAAAATTGTTTCTGGCTCAGGATTTTTTAAAAGCTCTTTGATTCCGTTTGTAAACTCTCTGTGAAATTCAGAATAGTTGAAATTATTTTTCGTGCTGAAATTTTTTGTTTCTATTTTTTTCTCTGAAATGTAAATTCCATTTTTTAATTTAAATGAATTTTTTTCAGCCCATTCTTCAAGAGATTTTTTGTATCTCTTTAAAACTTCTGTTGTGAATGAATTTTTTTGCCCTTGAATTTTTTCTAGTTCTGTTCTGAACATTAAGGCTGCGTATTTTTCTTCCGCGGAAATTATTCTGTTTGATTTTGAAAAAAATTGTTTTTCAAGATAAGTTCCTTTCGTGTATGGTTTTCCAAAACTGTATGAAAAATCTGCTCCGAAGAATTTCATCTTTTGAAATCCGCAGTTTTTTGCCCAGTCCGCCGCCGCAATTGTTATAGTTCCCGCTCCCGATTCAATTTTTTCTATCTCCAGATTTTTTGTGGCAAGGAGAGAAAGGGGATGCTGGTTTATGCAAAACTGAATTTTGTTTTTTTTATTATATACAAAATTTACAGATTCGGGATTTGAACATAAGTCAAAAATGAAAGTTGTTTTTGTTTCTTCTTTTGTGCAGAAAAAATGCTCGGAAGAAATGTGCTGCGCGTCAATATTTATAACGGCATCTGGGATTATGGAATTTTGAAGAAGCGTGCCAAATGCTGTATCAGTTGAAATTACAAAAAAATCTCCGTGTTTTATTTCTTCTATTGAAAAATCCAGTGTTGGACCTGCGGCCACTATTGCGGCTGTTTTTTTTATTTTATCTTGTTCAAGTTTTGCTGAAAAAAAATTTTCATTTCTATGTTCTGAAATAAATTTTAAGTTTAACAAAATATTTCTTTGCCATAATTTTCCAAAGTGCGCCTGAACAGAATAGTCCGCTGAAATTTTTTCAAGGAAGTTTTTTGCAATTAAAGAAATCTCTTGAGCTATCTGAGGATTTTCATTTTTCCAGGCTCTGTGAAAAACCAACGTTAGGTTTTTGTAAATCGCAGGAAAATATTTTGTGAAAAGAATTTTTTCAAGATTCGATTTGTCGCATAGTATTGCTTTTTTGCATTCTGATATTTTTTTTACGGAAGAAAATTGCTTGCAAAATTCAAGGCTTTCAGAATCTGCTTCAATTGCAATTATAAGAGAAATATTTTTTTCGTTAAGAAGTTTTTCTATATGGAATCCGCCTGCAATTCCTGCAACTATGATGCATCCCTGCGGAGAAGATTCGAATAAAATTTGTTCTGCGTCAGGATTGTATTTTGAATTTGCCGGCTTGCCATTTTTAAATAATGGAATTTTGCTTCCGTTTTTTGCTTCGGATATTTCTTTTGAATAAATCATATTGCAACATTTCTTCCTAATGCTTTCATTATATCACAAAAAAATATTTTCATTCCTTCTTGAATTCTTTTTTCAATTTTTTCTTTTTCACACAAGTCTTTGCATCTTTCCAAGGATATGGCTTCGGCTGGCAGTGCATTTTTTATCCATTCCGGATTTGAAATGTTTTTTATTACAATGTCGCGCAAAAAATTTATCCGCTGTTCTTTGTTGAAATTATTTTGCGTTTCAATTATTTGCGGCTTTGTTTTGTTCTTAAAATCAAAAGTTTGCTTTTCAAAAAAAGTCCAGTCAACATCTTGGATTTTTCCAAGTTTTGAATCATAGTTGAAATTGTCGCTTAGCCGGAAAATCCGTCTGAAAAAATCATTTGAAGAAAACCAGTTTTTGTAAATGTTGATTGAAGTTGTGTTTATTTCCGAAGAAAAGTTTCGAGTTTCGCTTGTGCTTATTCTGTTGTCGAAAACTGAATTTCGTTTTTCAAGTTCATTCGGCTGTGTGTGTGAAAATCCTTTTGTAAATGAAAGGTCGAGTCCGCAGTAAAAAATTTTCCCGCTTGTGATTGAAAGTGCAAGATAAGCCGCAGTTCCGCTTACGCTGCCATTTCTAAATGCAGAATGTCCGCTGTAGCCTGACGATTTTAAAATTTCTTCTGAGCATCCGTCTCCATAAAAAAGCGGAATTATGTCAGTGTTTTCTAATATTGACGCAAAGCACGAGGCTTCTCCTGGCAATGCGAGCGGAATTTTTTTTGAATTGCACAATGGAACAAGATGAAGTTTTGCCCAGTATCCGCCGTCAGTTGAAATGCACAAATCTGGCGTAATTCCATTGTAAATCAGCGGAGAAAGTGCCGACGAAACTGCAATTAAAAAAAATCTTTCACGGTATTTTTTTAAAAATGAAATATCTGATTTTAAGCTTGGCCCGCTTGCGCACACAACAATGTCGGATGTTCCATTTTTTATGAGCACAGTTTTTTTGCTGAACATTGAAAATCTAAGCGCGTTCTTTGTCCATCTTTTGCTGAAAAATGTTCTTGTTGCAAGCACGCTTCGGCTTTTTAAAACAGCTTTTTTTATTGCTTCCCATGAAAATTCATAAAGTTCTTTAAATGGATTTTCACTTGGCTTCCAGGAAAGAAAAAGGCACGCAGAAATTCCTTCGTCTCCCATAAAGTTGAAAATTTCTTCTTCAAGGAGCGGATTTGTTTTTTGTGATTTTCCATAAGCGTAAAAAATTTTATTCCAGCTTGAATTTGTGCTTTCGAATTCTTTTGAAAATCTTATGCAGCACAAGATTGCATTGCTGAATTTTTTTTTCAGAAATGGAACGCAGTAGGAAAGGGCAGGCTCTGTTACGAGCACATAGCGCGGATAAAATGAACATTCTGCGGTGTTGCAAAATCGTTCAGCTTCTTTTGATGGATTGTAGGAAGAGTGCAGGCGGAATCCGTTTTCAGTGCAAGTTGTTTCGCCGTTTGTTGCTGTTGAAAATTCCATCAATCTTTTTCTCCGTGTTTTATAAAAGCAGAGCCACATTTCCAACTGGAAATATGGCTCTTTTCAATTACATTCTTAAAACTTTTTTATTATGAAAGTCCAAGTTCTGCAAAAAGCTTTTTATATGTTTCAAATTGCTCTGACTGCGCAAATTCTGCAATCTTGTCTTCTGGAAGATTTTCCAAAAGCTGATCCATATACGCAAGCACAGATTTTATTTCTGCTTTCATATCAGCTGGAATTTCATTTGAGCGGTCTTTGATTTCCGCCGGAGCTTCAGATGAAGATTCTTCCGAATTCTGAATTTCTGTATTTTCAGGTTCTGGAGCGGCTTCCCAATTTGTGAACACATTTTCTACTGGATGCTCGCTGATTCCTGTTTCAAGATTTTCATCTTCTGCTTCATTTTCTTCTTCACGAAGTTCTTCCGGCACTTCGCTTGTAAGATATTCAATGTTGTCTTCTGTGAGCGGCTCGTCTTTTATTTCTGTATTCTGAATGTTCAGCGATTCCAAAGTTGGCGAAGGAATATCTTCATCTGTTATGATTGCTTTTTCGTCTTCTTGCTGAACTGGCTCTTCCGGCTGCTCTGCAATTTCTGGTTCTGAAACTTCTGATGCTGTGTCTACCTCTGGCTCAGCGATTTCTTCTGGCTCTGAAATTTCAGGCTCTTCAAAATTTTCTGTTGCGGCTGGAATTGTAATTTCTTCTTCCTGCTGTTCTTCTGATTCTGAAATCTTTGGTTCTTCTGCTTCAACAGGCTCTTCAATTTCTTCAGCTGGCTCATTTGCTTCTTCTGTTGCAGTGTCGATTGCTTCTGCATCATGCGAAGTAAATTCTGCTGAATTAAGAATGTTGCTAAGCTCGTCGCCGCTCAATGCGATTGTGTCGTCTTCATCTGTATTATTGAAGAAACCAGTGTCTTCTTTTTCAGCTTCAACTGCGACAGGCTCTTCTGCTTCCGGCATTTCTTCTGCAGGCTGTTCTTTCACTGGAATTTCTGTTTCTTCTATATCCTGAATTTCAGCTTGTTTTTCAGAGGAAACTCCATTTTTCTTGAGCTCTTCAAATTCGTCTTTCAATCCATTTATTTCAGATTTTAAAGAAGCAAGCTCTTCTGCAATTTTATTTAAGATTGCAGAATTGTCAATTTTTTCTTCATTCTGAAAATCTTCTGTCTGCATATTTTCCTCCAGTGGCTGCTCATTTTCATTTTGTTGAATTTCTGGAACTTCTTGAGCAGTTTCTTCTATAATATCTGTGTTTGAATTGTCTTTATAAGCAAAGACGCTGTATGTCTGTTTTTCCTCTTCGTCTTCAGGATTTTCTATTGAATTTTCATCTGAAAGGGAAGCAGCTTCTTCCTCGAACGTATCAGGAACTGCCGGTTCTTCTGGAACTTCAGAAATGTTTTCCAAATCTTCTGGCGTTACAGTTACGCCTGTCATGTCATAGTCCGGAGCTTCGTCCAAGTAAGAGCTTACATCCAAATCGTCTTTTTCGGCTTCCTGCTGCGGAACTTCTTCTTCTGAATCCGCAATTTCTGGAGCTTCAAAAATATCTGGCTCTGGAAAATCTTCAACTGAAGTTTCATCTGCAATCTCCGGCTCTTCTGCGACTTCAGGTTCTTCTACAGTTTCAGGTTCTTCTACAGTTTCAGGTTCTTCTACAGTTTCAGGTTCTTTCGCGGCCGGCTCTTTTTTTTCTTCACGCTGAATCAAAGTTCCGTCTTCATTGTAAGGACCTGTAACGCCCGGACCTCCGTCTGTAAAGCCTTCTTCGCCCATAAAATCGTCCAAAGAAATTTCTGTGTCAGCTGATTCTATGGAAACGTTTTCTTCTTGCGGCTCTTCTAAAGCGTCTTCTGGCTGCGAAATTTCTGGTTCAGGCTCTTGAAAAGTTTCTGCTGCTGGAAAATCATCTGCGATTGGTTCTGCTGGAATTTCCTCGGGTTCAGCTGGCTCTTTTGCTTCTTCTTTAGGAGGTTCGCTTGCTGAAAAATCTACAGTCTGTCCGTTTTCGTCTTCAATATTGTTAAAAATAGAATCAATGTCAAAACTGTCGTCTGGCGAAGAAAGGTCTGTTTCCTGCTCTTTTTGAACCGCTTTTTCTGAATCCTGCGAAATGTCAACCTGAATGTCATCATCGTCAGAAGATTCCGCAGCGGATGCTTCTGTTTTTTCAGGCTGAGTTTCATTGTCGTCTTCAATGTCAACGTTCATTTCATAGTCAACAGGACCTGCCGGCTCTTTTTTCTCTTTTTCATCGCCTAAAACAGGATTCAAGTTTTCAGAATTGTCTTCAAATCCAAAGTCCGAAAGGTCAATTTCTTCTGAATCAGTTGCTGAAGATGCCGCAGGGGAAGGGGAAGTTTCTGGTTCTATTTCTGGAAGCTCTGGCAATTCTGGAGTTTCATCGGATAAATTTTCAAAAAGTGAATCGAAGTCTTCGGAGTTGTCTTCGGCTTCGTTTTCTTTGGATTCTGCATCGCTTCCTTCAAGAACTGGCTCTTCAAAATCCAAATCGATGTCAAGCGGATCTGCTTCTTCAATTTCTGCCTGTTCTTCTTTTTCGCCTTCAAAAGATGCTCCGTCCATGAAAGCGTCCAAGTCGATGTCGCCGTCTCCAAAGTCTGGTGAGCTTCCTGAATCTCCGCCCATAAATGCGCTTAAATCAATTTCACCGTCCTGTGATGGAGAATCAGAACTACTGTCCAAAAATGAATCTAAATCTATTTCGCCGTCTGGAATTTCTGCGGCTGGCTCTGGAGCTTTTTCAGCTTCTTCTGTTTTTGGCTCTGCTTGAATTTCTTCTGCGACAGGAACTTCTTCTGGTTCAGCTGGCTTTGGTTCTTCAGGAAGTGCTGCTTCAAAATCATCAAAGCTGTTTAGCTTGGAAATTTCATCTGCAATGGCGGCTTCTTCGTTGTTCGGAAGTTCTATGTCTTCCACAGCCGGAATTTCTTCTGGTTCTATGTCCACGGATTTTTCTAAGTCTTCTCCGATGCTCTGTTCAAGGGGAATTTCTGGAATTTCTATGTTGTCTAGTGAAAAATCATCTGGCAGTTCTACTGGTTCCTGCGCTTGTGTTTCGTCATTTTTTTCAGCTGGCGCAGGGCTTTTTATCCATACACCGTATTCGTCGAGTTCGCTTTTGTTTTCTGGTGTTTCGCTCATGTAGAATCCCCTTTTAAAAATTTGCATTTAAAAAAATTCTTATTAAATTATCGGCTTTATTATTATAAATCAGCACAGATATTTTACTATATATTGAAAAAAAATTCCACAGAAAAAAATTATATGCGCTGTTCAGTTTTGCCTTAAAACTGCCGAAATTCAATTCATAATGGAAAGATTCAGACTGCTTTCGGCATTTTTCATAGGCACTTTTTTTTATACCGTCATGGCTTTTATAGGCGGAAGCGATGGAATTTGGGCTATGAAACAGCTTCAGGAGCAGAAACAACTTTTGAGCGCGCATACGGCTGCAATTGAAAAAACTTACGATGAGCTTTCGCTTGAGCAGATTGCGCTTCAAAAAGACCTTGATGTTATTGCCTCTTATGCAAAAAAACTGGGCTATGTCTCTGAAAGTGAAAAACTTGTAAAAATTTCAGGGCTTGCTTCCCGGGAAACTCATATATTTGATCCCGGAACTTTAGTCCGCCACCATGAAGTAAAATATATTCCGGAATGGCTTTGCAAATCTTCTGCGCTGACTATAATGGTTTTGGCTTACTTTGTTTTGTTTTTAGCTGACTTGCAGAAAGGCTGCATTCACTTTCCTTCAAGAAAAAAATTCTCAAGTGGCGGGATTGCAGTTTATGATATGCAATAAAAATGAAGAGTCTGCGCATATTGCGGCGGATTTTTTGAAACGTGGAAAAATTTGTGTTCTTCCAACAGACACAGTCTATGGATTCAGCGGAATTGCTGAAAATTCATTGCAGGAAAAATTCGGCACAGATGCAAAAATAAGAAAAATAAAGGGCAGGGAAGAAAAAAAGCCTTTTATTCAGCTTGTTTCTTCTCCAGATGAAATATCAAAATATTCCGACTTTAAAATTCCAGAACCGCTTGCTCAAAAATGGCCCGGAGCTTTGACAGTTATAGTTCCGCTGAAATTTCCTTTTTCTGAAAAAAATGCAACTGTTGCGTTCCGATGTCCGGGCGACTTGTGGCTTAGAAATGTAATTGCCGAATGCGGATTTCCTATTTACAGCACAAGCGTGAACCGAAGTGGAAGCCCTGTGCTGGATTCAGTCTGCGAAATTGAAAAAAAATTTGCAAATGAAGTTGACTTGATTATTGACGACGGCGACAAAAAAGGCTCTTTGCCCTCAACGATTGTGCTTTTGGAAAGTAGCGGCTGGAAAGTTTTAAGGCAGGGAAGCGTTATCGTTTAGTCCAGCTGACTTCAATTTCTCCCTGCGAAATTCCTCCCGGAGAATTTTTGTTTTCTACAAGAGTTGTCTTTTTCCCAGAAAGCGTGTTGCCTGAAAGTGTCATGTTCCATTCAACAGGAGCTGCGGTTGCCGCGTTTTTCAATGCTTCCTGCCGCGGAATTTCTGGGAAAAATGAAGCGTTTGGCTTTCCGTTTTGCTTTATTTTTATAGAATTTCCTTGAATTGTTATTGAAATATTCATGCTTGCACCATTTTTAAAGATAACAAAGCCGCGTCCGCCCCTTAAAATCAAAATTTTTTCTATTAGCGGCTCTCCTGTCCAAGTTCCGGCGATTGCTTCTATTGAATTTTCGTTTGCAGAAGAAGTTTGCGGTTCTTGTCTTTCCTGATTTTGCGTTTCCGGCTGTGAAGGAAGCTGAATGTTCCCCGAAAGATTCTGCAGGAGATTTTCCAGCGAAGGTTTTGCGTCAAGAAGAATTTTGTAGTAAGTGTCGTATTTTTTTGTAGAGCTTACATTTTGCTTGCCGTCAGCTTTTATTGCGTTCAATGTGCAGAGCCAGCCGCCGTCCGTGTCTTCTTGAATTTCCGCGAAAAATGAAATATTGCGTGTTTCTGCGCTTGAGTCGTAGCTTTCGTTTCTTCTGTCGTTTACAGTGTAGCCGTCCACAGCCTGAAACTGCGCAAAAAAAAGATCCGTTGTCATTTTTATCATGTTGGAATCTTTTGAAGACGAAACGGTTGCAAAAAAATCCACGGTTTCCGCAGAAAATGCAAAAGCCGCTAAAAAGAGGAAAATTATTTTTAATGCAGGATTTTTTTTGCTCTGCAACTATTTCTCCCTTTATCCGTTCAGTCTGTTTCTGAATTCCCTTGCAATGTCGCGCTTTACATCTCTGTCTTTTATTGCGGCCCGCTTGTCGAATTCTTTCTTTCCTTTGCAAAGACCGAGTTTTATTTTTACAAGCCCTTTCTTTAAATAAACTTCAAGCGGAACAAGTGTGAATCCTTTTTCCTCTGTTTTTCTCTGAAGCCTTTTTATTTCGTCTTTGTGAAGAAGAAGTTTTTTCTTTCTGTCCGGCTCATGGTTGAACACCGAAGAAAACGAATATTCTGAAATATGGAAGTTCTGAAGCCAGACTTCTCCGTTTTCTATAAAAGCAAAGCTGTCGCCAAATGAAATGTTTCCGGCTTTTATGGATTTTACTTCCGAGCCTTCAAGCGCGATTCCGCATTCAATAGAGTCAGTTACGATGTAGTTGAAATGTGCCTTTCTGTTTTGTGCGACAATTTTTCGTGCTTCTTCCATATCTATAAATAGTATATTTTTTTTCAAATAGTTTCAACAAGAGTTTTTGAAGCTGAAATTTCAGTATGCCGCAAAAAATATGTTGCTTGATAATAAAGTTCTTTTTTGCTATTGTTTGTGCATGAAACAGAATGTCGGCGATTATTCATTTGAATATAAGAAAAAGCAGCAGGTCAAGTTCATGCACGCTGTTGTCTTTGTAGTTTCAGTTTTTGCTTTTATTTCAGTTTTTTTGAACTGCATTTTATTTTCAACTTTTATAAATTCATCGTCAATGGAAACTGATGTGTCCAAGGGCGGAATTGTCTTTGTGTGTCCGTTTTTGCGGAGTCCGTCGCGCGGGCAGGTTGTGTATCTTTCGCGTATGGACGGTGAAAAGCTTTCGGCAGGCCAGAAGTTTCTTAATGCTACGGTGAAATTTTTTACATTGCAGAAATATTCTCCGTTTGGAAGAAATTCGCGAATGACTGGAAAAGACACTGTAAGGCGCGTTGTGGCTCTCCCCGGAGATTCTTATTACATGAAAGACTTTGTGCTTTATGTGAAGCCGGCTGGTCAATCGCATTATCTTACTGAATTTGAGCTTGCTTCAAAACCTTACAATATAAGCATTTATTCAGTTCCGGTTGAATGGGACGGAATGGGCTGTTCAGGTCAGATGGAAGAAGCAACCTTGGGAAAAAACGAGTATTTTGTGCTTGCAGACAACCGCATTGAAGGCTTGGATTCCCGCGTCTACGGAAAAATTCCTTCGTCAAGGATAAAAGGCCGCGTAATCTGGCAATGCTTTCCGCTTGGAAAAATGAGGCTCTACTGATTTTTGATGAACAGCGCGGCTTTATATGTCCACATTCCATTCTGCCTAAAAAAATGCAGCTACTGCGACTTTTTCAGCCTGGAAAATTCCGGGCGCATAGAAGACTTGTATCTTGAATGTTTAAAAAATGAAGCCGCTTTTTATGCCAAAAAATATAAAATTGATTTTTGGCGCACAATTTATATTGGAGGCGGCACTCCAAGCCTTTTGTCTGCCAGTCAGATTGAAAAACTTGCAAATTATTTAAAAAATTCCTGCCTTTGCAAAAATATTCCGCCTTTGGAATTTACAATTGAAATGAATCCAGAGTCAGTTTCAAGAGAAAAACTTGATTCCGCCTGGAAAAACGGAATTACGCGTCTTTCGCTTGGCATTCAGTCTTTAAATGAAAATGCGTTGAAGTCTGTTGAGCGGCATTGCAGCGCGGAAAAAGCAGTTGCGGCTTTGGAAATGGTAAAATCCTGCTGGAAAGGCGAGCTTAGCCTTGATGCGATTGCGGGACTTCCTTGCCAGTCAGAAGAGGAATTTCTTTCGTCGCTTGAAAAAATCATTTCATACAATCCGGGGCATATTTCGCTTTATACGCTTACTGTTGAAGAAAAAACTCCGATTGCAAAAAATATTTCATCTGGAAAATTAAATTTTGACTTTGACGAAGCTGATTCCCAGTGGCTTTCCGGGCGCGATTTGCTTTTGAAAAATGGATTTTTTCAGTATGAAGTTTCGAATTTTTGCCGTGAAGGGAAAAAAAGCGTTCACAACAGCTCTTACTGGGCGCAAAAAAATTATGTTGGCATTGGCTGTTCTGCCTGCGGAACTTTTTACGGGAACAAGAGTTTTCGCTGGACAAACACGGAAAATATTTTGGAATACGAAAATTTCTGGAGCAAGCCGTTTTCTTCTGAAGCAAAAATTCCAAGAAGCGTAGAAGAATTTGACCTTGAAACGCGTGAATTTGAGTTTTTAATGATGGGGCTTCGAACTTTTGAAGGCTTGAATTCAGCTCAATATAGAAAAAATTTTTGTTCTGTTGAACCGTGGCGTGGCGACTTGGAAAAGCGTCTTGAGCCTGTAAAAAAATTCGGCATAAAAACTGCGATTTGAGTTTTTAATGATGGGGCTTAGAACTTTTGAAGGCTTGAATTCAGCTCAATATAGAAAAAACTTTTGTTCTGTTGAACCTTGGCGTGGCGACTTGGAAAAACGTCTTGAGCCTGTAAGAAAATTCGGCATAAAAACTGCGGAAAATCCAGATGGCTCTAAAAATTTTTCACTTACAGAAGATTCAATCTTGTTTTTGAACAAAATTTTGCTTGAGCTTTAGCAATAATTGATATTTTCTCTTGACTTAAAATCTGAAATTCCGCATAATAAGAGAACTTATTATAGTAAGGAGTTCTACTGTGCCTTGTGGAAAGAAAAGAAAGCGCGCAAAAATAGCGACACATAAGCGTAAGAAGAAGCTTAGAAGAAATCGCCATAAGAGTAAGTAA
This sequence comes from Desulfovibrionaceae bacterium, assembly GCA_963654755.1. Lineage (GTDB taxonomy): Bacteria > Spirochaetota > Spirochaetia > Treponematales > Treponemataceae > Treponema_D. The sequence continues at coordinate 37,336 of CAVKBG010000001.1, read as the reverse complement.
GATAGCTTTGTAATTTTTTGCAAGGTTATTGGATTATTTCAAAAGGCCTTTTTTCATGAAGACCGCGGTTATTTTTATTTGACTGCGGTCTTTTTTTTGTGTTTTTGGAGCTTTAACTTGATTTTAAATGATATTCATTCGCCTGAAGATTTAAAGCTTATTCCAAAAAAGCTTCTTCCTTCACTGGCAAAAGAAATCCGCAGTAAGATTATAGAAGTTGTAGGGCATAACGGCGGACACCTTGCAAGCAACCTTGGCGTTGTGGAACTTTCAATTGCCTTGCACAGAAGTTTTTCTAGTCCGCAGGATGCCATTATCTGGGATGTGAGCCATCAGTGCTATCCTCATAAAATTCTTACTGGTCGCTATGATTCATTTTCGTCAATAAGAATGAAAGACGGAATTTCCGGCTTTACAAAAATCAAGGAAAGTCCTCACGATTATTTTGACGCAGGACACGCTTCCTCTTCAATTTCATCTGCGCTGGGGCTTTTGTCTGCCTGGGAGCTTGAAGGAAGAAAAGACAAAGTTGTTGTTGTAATCGGCGATGGCGCTCTTACAGGCGGAATGGCTTTTGAAGGCTTGAGCCATGCAGGTCAGCTTGCCAAAAATTTGATTGTTGTTGTAAATGACAATCAGATGTCAATTGACAAGAATGTCGGTTCAATTTCACGTTATCTTTCTAGCCTTGCTTTTTCTGACAGCTACCACGGATTCCGCTATAAAGTTGACCGCCTGATTGATAAAATTCCTTATTTTAACCGCTGGCTTGGAAAAGTTGTTTTCAGACTGAAGCGCGGGCTTAAAGGACTTTTTTTTACAAATAATCTTTTTGTTGACCTTGGCTTTGAATATACAGGACCTTTGAACGGGCACAGCATTGACGAGATGGAGCGTGTCTTTAACCGTGCGAAAAAAATTCCGCGGCCTGTTGTAATTCACGTTGTTACAAAAAAAGGAAAAGGCTATAGTCCTGCGGAAAACAATCCGTCTGTCTTTCATGGAGTCGGGCCTTTTAATATCAGCGATGGAATTGTTGAAAAATTTGACAACTTGAGCTTTACAGAAAATTTCAGCAATAAAATTGTGGAAATGGCTCAGGCAAACAATAGAATTGTTGCGGTTACTGCGGCAATGTCAAAAGGAACCGGACTTGACGCTTTTTCAAGAAAATTTAAAGACAGATTTTTTGATGTTGGAATTGCAGAGGAACATGCTGTAACTTTTGCAGGCGGAATTGCAGCTGGCGGACTGATTCCTGTTGTCGCAATTTATTCAACTTTTATTCAAAGAAGTGTTGACCAAATTATAGAAGACATTGCGTTGCAAAACAGGCACGTTGTAATTGCTCTTGACCGCGCAGGAGCTGTTCCTTCTGACGGAGAAACCCACCAGGGAATTTTTGATATTGCGCTTTTCAGACCTGTGCCGAATCTTTCTATAATTTCCGTAGCTGGGAAAAAAGACATGGATCTCTGCCTTGAATGGGCGGTGAACAAAGTTCAAGGTCCTGTTGTAATCCGCTGGCCGAAAATGGCTTGTCCTTCTGAGCTTGAGCCGTTTTCTGCTCCTGTAGAACCCGGAAAAGGCGTTCTTTTGCAGACTGCGGATTTTGCTCCGTCAATTTCTTCTTTTGGGCAGGGCGAGGATTCTTGGAGAAAAAAAGTGCTTTTGGTTTGCACTGGAAGCGTTTTTTCAGAGACATTGAGAGCAGCACGCGCGCTTGTTTTGGACGGAATTGACGCTGACATTTATTCTCTTAGATTTATAAAGCCTTTTGATGAAAAATATTTTGCTGGCATTGCAAAGCTTTATTACGGAATTGTTTTTATAGAAGACGGCGTAAAGATTGGCGGAATTTCAGAATGGCTTGAAAGTTTTGTGCGCAGTTCCCCTGAAACTTCATTTTTGAAAACTGCTGTTCTTGCTTTTCCTGACAGATTTGTTGCAAACGGAAACCGAGAGCAGATTCTGGACGAAGCCGGACTTTCTTCTGAAAAAATTATAAATGCTGCTAAGGAACTAATGCGGATATGAAAACTTTAAATTTGGCTTCAAGAAAAATTTCAACAGATTTTCCGGCATTTGTAATGGGAATTGTAAACTGCACTCCAGATAGTTTTTTCAGCGGAAGCAGAGGCGGCGTAGAACGTGCTTTTGAGCTGATTGACGAAGGCGCGGACATTCTTGATTTGGGCGGAGAATCTACTCGTCCCGGTTCAGATTATGTGAGCGCGGAAGAGGAAATAAAACGAATTGTTCCAGTTATAGAAGAAATCCGTAGAAAAAGCGATATTCCTATTTCAGTTGACACAAGAAAAAAATCCGTGATGCAGGCTGCGTTCAATGCTGGCGCGGACATTTTAAATGATATTTCAGCGTTGGAAGATGATCCGGAGCTTGCTTTTTTTGCCGCGGAAAAGAAAATCCCTGTGATTTTGATGCACAAGCGCGGAATTCCTTCCACAATGCAGGTGGATACGGAATACAAAAATATTTTTAATGAAGTCAGCTCGTATCTTGAGCAAAGGGCGGAATTTGCCATAAAAAGCGGAATTGAAAAAGAAAAAATAATCGTAGATCCTGGAATTGGATTTGGAAAAAATCTTGAAGGAAATTTGAATCTTATTTCAAACTGCGGCTCTCTTTGCGGCGGAAAATTTCCTGTGCTTATGGCTCTTTCAAGAAAATCCTGCATAGGGCAAGTTACGGGGCGCGAAGTTCAGGACAGGCTTTTTGGAACGCTTGCCGCTGATTTGATTTCAGTTTTAAAAGGAGCTTTTATGGTTCGTGTGCATGACGTTGCTCCTTGTAAAGATACCCTTGCTGTGTTAAAATCGCTTTTAAAGTATGAATCAGTTTGAAACTTTAATAAAAATATATGATTTTATCAGGCCTGTCCTTGATATAGGAATTATTACATTTCTTCTGTACAAGGCTTACCAGCTTATAACAAAAACCAATGCGATTCAGCTTATAAGGGCAGCAGTCGTTGTTGTTCTTTCTTATGCGGTTGCAGTTATTCTTCAGCTTAGAACTTTGCTTTGGATTTTTTCGGTGATTGCGCCTGGACTTATGATGGCTTTTGCGATTGTTTTTCAGCCGGAATTAAGAAAAGTTTTCCTTAAGCTTGGACAGGCGGAATGGTTTACTTTTGGAAGCAGGGCGAAGCATTCTTATGTGGATTCTGTTCTTATTGCGGCGGAAATGCTTTCAAAGCAGAAGCGCGGAATGCTTGCTGTTTTTATGCGGCGCACAAAATTGGATAATATTCTTTCCACGGGAACAAGGCTTAATGCTGACCTTTCTTCAAGTTTGCTTGTAACAATATTCGGGCATAACACGCCTTTGCATGACGGAGCTTGTTTTATTCAGGGCGGAAAAATTCTTGCGGCGGGCTGTTTTCTTCCAGTGAGCGAGCAGTACGACATAAAAAAGACTTTTGGAACACGTCATAGGGCGGCTCTTGGTCTTTGCGAGGTGAGCGACTGCGTTGTGCTTGTTGTAAGTGAAGAAACTGGCGCGTACAGTCTTGCTTATGACTCAAAGCTTCATTATGACCTTACAATGGATCAGGTTACAAGAATTCTTGAACGTCAGCTGGATATTACTCCAGATCAGCAGATTATAGAGGATACGATTGATGAGCATAAACCAATTACTGGCAAAGATAACTAAAAACTGGCCTGTAAAAGCAATCTGCTTTGTTCTGGCTGCGATGATTTATTTTTTTCATCAGATTTCTCTTCTTGATGTAAAGACTTTTTCTGTGCCTCTCGAAGTCCGGGCTGAAGGAAATATGATTCCTGTTTCCGGGCTTGAGCAGGTAAAATATATAAAGGTAAAAGTCAGGACAAAGCGCGATCAGATTGCTTCTATAATGGAAAAAGATTTGACTGCGTTTATAGATGTTTCGTCCCAGACAAAAGAAGGAATTTACGATTTTCCTGTTTATGTTGACCTTGATGAAAAAATTGTTCAGCTGGATTTGGAGCCGCTTGAAATTTACAATCAGCCTGACAATGTGAAAATTCAGATTCAAAAGAAAACAACAAAAGCTGTTCCTCTTTATGCTTCTGTTTTGGGAAAACCTGCGCATGGATATAAGGCACTTTCTGCTGAACTTGAGCCTTCGTTTGTAACTTTGTGCGGACCTGCGTCAATGGTGGATTCAATAAACAAACTGCCGGTTGGAGCAGTTTCAATTGAAGGCGCGGACGGAAGCATTTCAAAAATTGTAAGTCCTGTAAATACAAATTCGTATATTTCAATTCTTGGAGAAAAAAATTCTATTAGAGTTTCTGTTCCGATTGTAATTGAAGGAACTGTAAAAGAATTCAAGAGCATTCCTGTTGTGCTTATAAATCTTTCGTCCAGCCTTGCAGTTTCTGGAGATTCTGTAAAAATCGATTTTTCTGTAGCAGGAAATTTGCTTGATATTGAAAAAGTTTCTCCGGCGAATTTTAAAGTTTTTGCTGACTGCGCTTTTATTACAGAGCCTGGAATTTATGAAGTTCCAGTTCAAATTGACGCTCCTGGAAATCTTAGTGTTTCTTCGCAAAGTTTCAGTGTTTTTGTGCTGAATGTTGTAAAGTCGGAGCAGGAAGAAGAAATTCCTATAGAAGAGCCGGAGCCTGAAAAAAAGTCAACAAGCTCAGCTTTCAAAGTTCCTGTTTTGTCATAAAGGTTTGCATGATTTTTGGTGTTGGCTGCGATATAACAAAAGTTTCTCGTTTTGAAAAATGGGTTTTGTCAAAAGATATGATAAGCCGGTTTTATAACAAAAGCGAACGTATTTCTGAAAGCGCAGGACTTCAGCGTAAATGCGAATTTTATGCGAGCCGCTTTGCAGCAAAAGAAGCGTTTTCAAAAGCACTTGGAACTGGAATTCGCGGATTTAATTTAGATGAAGTTTTTATTTCAAAAGACGATAATGAAAAGCCTGAAATAAAAGTTTTGGGGAATGCAAAAAAACTGATTGAAGAAAAATGCGGCGAAAAATATAAAATTCATGTTTCGCTTAGCCACGAAAAAGAATATGCTTTGGCGTATGTTGTAATCGAAATTGTTGCATAATTGAAAAAAAAATTTGCGGAGGAAAAAATGGCAACGCAATTCAATAGAAAAACTTTTTTAACAGAAGCTGAAAAAAAGCCCGCAGTTTCTTATTGGGCAAAAGAAGATGCTTTGTGTCCAGTTTGCCGCAAAAAATTCAGGCAAGAACTTATGCATCAGGGCGGCGGCAGAACTATCGCAGGAAATCTTACTGACGAGCTTCATAGAAATTATGAGCCTTCAAAAAAATACGGAAGAGTTTATCCTCTTATTTACGAAATCGGATGTTGTCCTCATTGTCATACAGCTTTGTTTTGGAAGGATTTCAAGGACATAAAAGATCCAGAAACTTTTGACAGAATTATGCAGGATGAACAGCATAGAATAAAAGAAGTTGAAGCGATTTTTCCGCATTATGATTTAAATGACGAGCGGACTTTGTACGACGGAACTGCAATGTATTATCTTGCGCTTCTTTGCTATGAAAAGGCGGACATTGCTTATGCTCCGACTTTTAAACGCGCTGAAATTTCTTTGCGGCTTGCATGGCTTTGCAATGAAATTGAACGTGTTTGCCCGGAACATAATTATGGCTATGTCGCTCAGGTTTTTTACAGAAAAGCTTTATTTTTTTATCAGCAGACTTTGATTAATGAAACTGGACGAATTGAATCAATTGAATCTGTTGCAAACTTCGGTCCTGACACTGATAAAAACTACGGCTATGACGGCGTGATTTATTTAAGCGGACTTTTGGAATACAAATATGGCCAGCGCGAAAATCAGGAGCTTAGACTAAAAAAACTTGACGAAAGCAAAAAGGCGATTGCAAGAATTTTCGGCTTGGGAAAATCCAGCAAGGCAAAACCTGGTCCGCTTCTTGAAGTTGCAAAATCGCTTTACGACAAAATGACTTCCGAGCTTTCATCTAATAATATTTTCAGCGAAGATGACTAATATTCTTCTTACCGTTTCTTATGACGGAACTGATTTTTGCGGCTGGCAAAGGCAGGACAAATCTGACAATGGAAGTCCAGTCCGCACAGTTCAGGGCGAAATTGAAAACGCGCTTTTTAAAATGCTGAAAGTTCCAGTAAAACTTTCTGGCAGCGGAAGAACTGACAGCGGAGTTCATGCGGCAGGGCAGGCTGCAAATTTTGAATCTCCAATTGATACAATTCCTTGCGAAAATTATGTTAGGGCTTTAAATGGAATTCTTCCGCAGGATATAAGAATTTTAAAAGCACGTGCAGTTGAAAAAGATTTCAGCTCAAGATTCTGCGCGACTTCAAGATTGTACAGATATTTTATCCAGACAAAAAATCCGCCGCTTGCAAGTGAAAGCCGCTACAGATGGTTTATTCCGTTCCGTCCGGAAATCGATTCCTTGAATGAAATGTGTTCTTGTCTTCGCGGTGAAATTGACTGCGTTTCTTTTGCCGCTGCTGGAGATTCAAGCCTTTCTACAAAAAGATATATTGACAATGCGTTTTTTTTCTGGGACAAGGAAAATCCTGATTTGCTTATTTTTCAGATTGAAGCGAACGCCTTTCTTTGGAAAATGGTCCGTTCCATTACCGGCACTCTTATTCAGCTTGCGCAAAAAAAATGCAGCCCGGACGAATTTAAAAAAATCCTTGAAAGCCGCGACAGAACCAAAGCTGGAATTACAGCGCCTCCAACTGGACTTTTTTTGTGGGAAGTCAAATTTGATGGAATCCGCCGCCATGTTTAATAACGTTGCTTCTTGATGAAATTTGCTAAATCTTTTATTCTTTTTGTGCTATGAAATTTTTAAAAAATCTTCTGATTGCTTTTGTTTTTATTTCTGTTTTTTGCGGATGCAGAAAGGGGAAAATAGTTTCTTCCGTTGAAAAAGAAAAACTTTTTGAATTGAACTACGGAACTTTTGAAGACGAGCTTAATGTTTTTAATATGTCATCGGCCGGAAATATCAACACTTCAATTTCTATGCAGGATGGATTTTTTTATATTTTGAATGGCGAATCAAAAAAAATAATGGAAATGAACAGCTACGGAGATTTGCTTGCCTTGTATTATAATCCGCAGGAAAATCCGCGACCTTCATTTTCCGAAAATACAAGCGACATTAATTCTACTCGCGCGGCAGTTCCATATTCATTTAATGAAGTTTCAAAAATTGCAGTTGACTCAAGAAAATATCTTTACGCAGTTGACAAGCTTCCATTAAATCGTCAGGAAACAGATCCAAAGACAAATCAGGTTTTGAGCCAAATTATTGTAAGGTTTGACGATTCAAAAAAATACATGAATTATATAGGTCAGCAAGGTCCTGGTGGAACTCCGTTTCCGTATATAAAAAATATTTTTACGACAGACAAAAATGAGCTTGTTGTTTTATGCACAACTTCATCCGGCGCGGTTGTCTATTGGTTTTCGATGGACGGATTTTTAATGTACACAATTCCAATTGAAAAAGAAAATGTTCCGAATCCTTTTGCTGAAGAAAAAAATGAAACTTTTTTTTCACTTGAAAATATTGTTCCTGATTACAAAGAGCGCAAGTTGTATTTAAAAGTTGATTATTTTACAAGCTATATCGATGAGTCAAGCCGCGTTCAATCTGGAGTGGAATATATAACCACGCTGATTCATCCTTTTGATGTTGAAAATAATTCGTACGATTTTCCTATAACTGTTCCGCCTTACGATGAGCCGGTTTCTGAAGGATTCTTGAAAGAAACTTTTGAAATTCCTTATGACTTCATGGGAATTACAGATAGCGGTTGGCTTTATTTTATTGTAAGCACTGACGACGGCTTTAGTTTGCAAATGGTTCAGTCGAACGGCCAGAGAATTTTAAAGCGGAAAATTTCACTTGATAGAGAATCTTGCCTTTATTATTCTTTTAATTTGAGCCGCGAAGGAATAATTTCCGCATTGATTATAAAAAATGAAAACGCATCTGTTTGCTGGTGGCGAATCGATTCTTTGATTCAGGCTGTTATAAAAAACTGATTTTGGAATTATAAATGGAAATTTTTGACGATGAAAGCCAGCCTGAAATTCGCTACGATGAAAACGATTTAGTTTTTCATTACAAAAGAGGCTCGTTCCGCCGGCATGAACAGGCGATTTACCGTGACCTTGCAACTGGAAAAAACGCTCCTAAAAAAGGGCTTATAAAAGTTCTTTTTTCAACAAAGGGAAATAAAATCGTATTTTTCACAATGGTGATGTGCATTGTTTTGTTTTTCGTTCTTGGAATTATAAATGGCGGCGCAGACAAAAATTCAATTGCGGGAATGACGGCAAAACTTTCTGCATTTTCATTTGACGAAAAAGTTTATGCTTCAGTTGAATTTTCCAATTTTGAAAAAATAGAAAACATTGATTCTGTTCCGCTAAAAGTTCAGTTTGAATGTCTGAATGCGGAAGGCTCTGTTGCTGACAAATTTGAAACTCTTTTTAATTTCGCTCCAAAATCTCCAAAGCCGGTTTACGCAGTTTTCAATGATTATGATTTAGTTTCTGTAAAATGCCTTTTAGTCTATGAAAATGAATCGGCTGTTTTGGAATGCAAGATTTCAAATAGATAAATTTACCATTTACAATTTTCAAATTTTCATTTATTCTTTTATAGAGGAATAATTATGGCTCAGTTTTATTTTCTTTCCGTTTTGCTGAATATTCTTGCCGGACTGATTTTGATTTATGGAAAAAATCTTGTTGACTTAAAATCTTCCGATGATGATTCCGAATCTACTCAAAAAATTTCTTTTGGCGGACTGAATTTTGACAGCCCGGGATTCAGGCTTGTCGTTGGCGTTTTATGCCTTTTTGTAGCAGTTATGAAAATTCTTTCTGTTTTTAGAAACGATATTCCTGTAATTGGCGATTTGTTTCCTGTTGTTGCCGGCTTTCTTTCTGGCGCTTCAATTCTTTTGGAATATTATATTTTTAGCAGTTCCGAAAGCGAGTCTGTTCCTCCTGCGGTTTACAGAGTTTTTATTGAGTCAAGAAAATATATTGGAATTATCTGCATTGCGGCGGGCATTTTGCATTTTGTATTTCCTCAAGTCATGCTTTTGTAGAGGTTTTTATGTCAAAAGTTTCCATAGCATGTATAGCTTTGTTAAACGGAAAAATTCTTGTTGCCCACAGAAATCCAACAGGTCAAATGGGCGGACGCTGGGAATTTCCAGGCGGAAAAGTTGAGCCAGGCGAAACAGACAAAGAAGCTGTTGTTCGGGAAATAAAAGAAGAATTTGGCATTACTGTTGAAGTTGGAGAAAAAATCGCAGAAACTTCTTTTATTCATAATGAAGAAAATGTTCTTTTGCATGCGTATAGAATTTTTGTTCCGCATGACGGAATTGAAAAAAAATATGTTTTGACAGAGCACACAGAATATAATTGGATTCCGATTGAAGATGTTGCAAAGCTGAATTTTGTAGACAGCGATTTGCTTCTTTATCCAAAAGTAAAATCTTATGTTCTTGAGGAACTGAAAAAATGAAAAAAAGTTTTGCAGTTCTTGTTGCTTTTTTCACTTTGTTTTTTTTTAGCTGCGTGCAAAAGAAAATTGATTTAAATTTTCAAGATGAATCTTTTATTGCTCCGGATCAGGAATGGCTTGTTGTAACTGTTCCTTATGCGGCTTTTAGAGTTTCTGCTGATTTTTCAAGTGAAATTTGCTTTCATGCAAGAAGCGGTGATATTTTTTTAATCTGCGGAAAACAGAAAGTCCAAGTAGTCAATCCAGATGAAAAAAAATCCAGCAAAGATTATTTAGTTTGGTATAAAGTAGAGCAGGGCTGGATAGATGGTTCGCTTGTGGCTGTTTATGATACCAGGCTGAAAGCAGAGGCGGCTGCGAAAAAAGCTTATGAAAAAAACTGAAAGAAATCTTGCCGCGACATTTGCAAGAAATTTAAAGTTTTTTAGGCAAAAGTGTAATTTTTCACAGGAAAAACTTGCTGAATTGATAGATGTTTCTCCTGCAACAATTTCAAATTACGAAACTGGAGAAATGTGGCCGTCTCGTCAAAATTTGGCAAATCTTGTTGAAGTTCTAAAAGTTCATCCTTATCAGCTTTTTATAGATTTTTCAAAAGACCTTGACTTCTTGAAACTTGATATTATTGAAAGAGTTGAAATTGCCTTTGATGCGCCAGAAGAAGGCTTTTCTACATCTGCAAAACGAGTAAGAAAATAAAAAAAGCACCCGAAACTAAGTTCCAAGTGCTTTTGGAGATGGCGGGAGTTGAACCCGCGTCCATGCAAGCAAACCAAGCATCTCTACAGGTTTATTGAAGCGAGGTGGTTGTCGAGAAAAGGTAGCGGCTTCAAAGGCGTCTCTTCCGTATCTTGATAAAGGTCTTGAACTAACCTCAAGAAATTAGTCCAACAAGTCCCTGTCAGCAACAGAACATTTCAGCATTAGGAACAGCATACTAAAAGTTCCGGCACTGCTTAAGCAGCAAGTGCAAACTGTTCGTTTTCAGACTGTTCGTCTTCTCTACGTTTTGCAGTTATTTTTTTGTCAGTTTAAGGCACCTTCACACCTACCTGCAACACAAGATTTCTCTTGCTTGTCGAAACCGGTACATCCCCGGTTCTTTTAAGAGGCTGAAAATTTCAACCTCTTAATAATATAATCAAAAAATTATTCTCCGTCTACAGCAACACCATGGCGTTTCTGCTGGAATCTCTTAAGCATTGCAACGCCATTGCGCTTGTCATTGTATACGAATCCGCCGTTCCAGTATTCCAAAGCTGCGAAAAGAGCATTTCCGCCGTCCTGTTCATCGGATTTTTTTGTACGGAATGAAACATAGTTTGAAAGCTCTTCAAAATTTGAATTATGAAGACAATCCAAACGTTTTTTATTGAATTCATTCCATTTTTCCAAATCCTTAAATCCTTCGCCTTCATCTTCAACAATGATGTGGGCGTGTGATGGACTGAATGAATACCAAACGTGAACCTGCTTATTTAAATCGCAGTTATTTCCGTGTTTTACTGCATTTTTTATAACTTCACTTATCTGCTGCTCAAGAAGGTTTATTTCCTTGATTTCAAGAGGAGCTGACTGAACAATCAAAAGTGTAAAGTAGCGGATCTGCCTAAAGTTTGACGGAAATGCTTTGTAAAGCATATTTGTTTTGTCAAATAATGGGTCATTGCCATCTGAACGAAGCTCTTTGAATTCTTCCATTAAAGTACCTCTTATTCGTTAATCATAAGCAACGCTTCTTCAACACTATTTGCAATAGGGAAGTAGCCCATCAACTTGGTGAGTTCAATAACTTTTTTTACAGAACCGTGAACATTTGAAATATAGAGCTTCAAGTTCATCTTTTTGATTGTAGAACAGATGTAAATGAGAGCTCCAATTCCGGACGAGTCGATATAATCAACCTGCTCAAGATTGATTACAAACGATTTTACATTTTTCTCAAGCATCTTCATTACAAGTTCCTTGAGTTTGTAAGAATTGTACAAGTCCATTTCACCATTTACATCAATGATGTAGACTTCTCCATTCTTCCTTATTTTAAGTTCCATAAGATGTCTCCTTACTGCTCAAATTTACTTAAAATTTTATTACTAGCAACGACTGGTCATCATGAAGACTACTGTTGCCTATAAACTTCTTAATATCAGACTTTACAAGATTTGCAATGTCTTTTCCAGTTGAACTTGCATTTGAAGAAACTATTTTCAGCAAAGATTCCTTAGGATATTGAGTTCCCTGCTCATTTAAAGCTTCAACAAGTCCGTCTGTATATGTAATAAGAATATCACCAGTTTTAATATCTTGCAAGATGTCTTTATACTGAGATTCCTTGTCAACTCCAATTGGCTCGCTTGGTGTTGAAATCTGCTTTATCTCGTTCTTTTCCTTGCTATAATAGAACACAGGTGTTGTTCCGCCTGTTGCAATTTCAGCGACCTTTTTAACTGGGTCATAGTTTATAAGGGCGCAAGATGCAAAGTGGTCTGTGCTGAAACTTTCGGCTGCAATTCCGTGGTTTACCCATTCAAGAATAGTTCCTGCTGTTTTCTTTGTATTTACAACAAGCCTAATCATTGCGCGGAGCATTGACATGACAATTACGCTGTTGATTCCTTTTCCGGCGACATCGCTCATTACAAACGAAACGCGGTCTCTTCTGGAAACAATTACATCGTAATAGTCGCCGCAAACGCCTTCTTCTGGATTCCATATTGTTCCAAGCTGAATTCCTGGAAGGGCAGGGAGTTTTGCAGGATGAAGCATTTCCTGAATCTTTGAAGCTATTTCAGCTTCTTTCATAAGGTCATTGTGTTCTATAATATCCTTTACAGAAACAACACTCTTTATAGAAGTTGCCGCAAAGTCTGTAATCATTGATGCGGTTTTTAAATTTTCTTCAGTAAAGACAGGATTTTGCTTTGTTCTTGCAAATGCTGCGACACCAATTACTGAATCCTGAATTTTTATAGGAATCATTATGTAGCTTCCGCATTCAAGGAATTCTTCCGGCCCGTTCTGATAAATTCTTGCGTCGTTTTCAGGCTTTGTAATAAGTTCTGGCTTGCCTGCCGTTGCAATTTCGCCGAATATGTTTTCTCTAAGCGGAAACGATGCGAATTTGAAGTTTGTGGCTATGCGGATAGGCTTGTGCGGCATATCGCTTGGAAGTTTGTATGGAGGCGGAAAATCTCCGTCAAATGAGCGCACTGTAATTACATCTTCAAAGTCGTCAACCATGAGGATTGCGCCGCCGTCAGCGTTTATTTCTTCTCTTATAGTCTTGTTTACGTAGTCAAGAAGCGCATTTATTCCGTTTTTCTCGGAAAATGCTTCTGATGCTTTTGCGGCAAAAGAATAGCTGATTTCAAGTGCGCGCGACTCATTTTCATCAGGCTGAATTGATTTTTGCTGCTGAGATGAAGTCTGCTGAAGAGCCTGCGCATAAGATTTTTCTTCCGCTACATTTACATAATGCGGAACGAGTTTTTCTATTTTTTTTGGCTCAAAAGTGTACAAAATTATGCAGTACGGAATCAGAATTAATGCTGCGATTGAAGCTGCGGCTGCAAAATAGACAAAAGAATTTCCTTCGCCAGTTATTTCCCTTATTGCCGCAACAAGGCTTCCTGCTCCTAGAATCAAGTCTGAAAGAAGAGCTATAAAACTTACTCTGGCAGTTTTTTTCTTGCGGATTAAAAGAAATAGCACGAATAAAAATGCGCAAATCACAGAAACCGCGAAAAGAGGAATGTATGCAAATTTGTCATCTAAAATCAAGGTGTCTGCTCCTTGTACAACTTTCAATTTTAACTAAATAATTTTAAATCTTTTGCCGAATATAAAAATAAACCGCAAAGCATTTTTATTATTTTAGCATTGAAATATTGTACCGTCAAGTTTTTCATTAAATATTATCGGCACAAAACTGCAAAATTAACAGTCAAAAATCAGCAAAACTGGCTTAATATCAGTTGTTTTTTAAATCTTTTTTCATCTTTGACCTTGCGAGGAAATTTTTTATCCGCCGATAAAGAGAAAGCTTTTTGTATTTTTTTGAAAAATCTTCCGCGGCGTCTTCAAGCGGAAAGTCGTTTCCAAAGCGCTGCTTCAGTTCGTCCCAGTATTTTATAAGGAAAACATAAAGGTCGGACAAAGTTCTGCCTTTGAAGCTTTTTAGGATTTTGCGGCTTTCGATTGCCCTGATTACTGGAAGATAAACGTTGTTGAACCAGGAAAGAATCGCTTCTTCCATAGAAACTTCTTCGTTTTTTCCGGAATTTATGTAATATTTGTGGCAGAGAATGTGGTTGTAAATAAGATCGTACTGACCGGGCGTGCTGAAATTCAGACACCAGTAGTCAGTTATGTCGCCAAAACAGGTTTCTGCGTAAAATACACGCTTTTCGTATTCGATTACCTGCTTTTCCATCTGCTCTTTTGTGCTTCCGGGCTTAAGCTTGATTTCACTTTGAAGGCTTACAACTTCAGCGTCGATATTTTCTATGCCTTTCATTTTTGCAACAGAAACGCGGTGATTTCCGTCTCTTACAAAATAAAGTCCTCCAAGCTCGTAAAGGCTTACAGGCGGAAGCGTTATGTCCTGATAATGCGCCATGTCAACGTGTTCCCAGCGGGACTTTAAAAAATTGTTTTTGGGCAAAAAATGGTTGTCAAAGTCTTTATAGCGTCCTTCGCTGCCTACAATCAGCTTGATTGGAACAACTTGCATTCCTTTGTAAACTTCATTGCTTGGCTTGAGCATTTTTTTTATGTCGGTAAATGAAATAAGCTTTGCTTCCTCTGGATTCAAAAGATGCTGAATTTCATTGAAAAAGGCTTTATTTCGCGCTTTTGAGAAATCTTCATCTGTCTGAGAGGATAGAAACGTCTGCTCCAAAATTTGCTCCTTTTTTTAGGTTCGGCTCGAATTCGACTACGATGTGGCTGTATGCGTTTATGACTGTTGTGTTTTCTGATACAGTGCATCTTGTAGCCTGAAGGTCGTACAAATGTATATGACCGTGAATCATAAGCCCTGGTGAAAATTTTTTAATGAACCAGTTAAAACAGTCAAATCCTTTGTGGCACTGGTCTTCTTTGTCATGTATATGTCTTGGAGATGCGTGCGTCAAAAAAATATCGCAGTATCTTCCGTATCGAATTTTGTTCCAAATCAAGCCCGGAATCATTGCTACAAGTTGCCTTTTCATCTGCTTGTCCGTGAACTGAGCCTGTCCGTTGTTGTATCTTATGCTTCCTGTAACTCCGGAAATAAGAAGCGGCGTTGTTTTTCCGTCTGGAGTTTTAAATGTAAGATTTTTGCACCTGATATTTTTGTTGCTGGCGTAGTCTGCTCCGTGCGCATGTTCAACTCCAGTTCCTTCAAATTTAAAGGCTGAGCTTAATGACAGCGGATCTGAAAAAACTTTGCTTTTGTAATATTTGTATTCCTTTAAATCATGGTTTCCGAAGACAAAAAAAGTCGGTTTTCCCAAGGCGTCTACTATAAAATCAACATATTCCATGGAAAGATCGCCGGCACAAAAAACAGCGTCAACGTCTCCGTATCTTTCTTTTACTGTGGAAGAGTAGACTAAAGGATCGATTTGGTCGGAAACGCAAAGGAATTTCATTGAATGCCAGCCTTTCTAAAAAGCGATTCAAGCGTGTCTTTTGAAATCAGCGCAAGCGGGCGGCTATCTGCAAAAACTTGGGCTGCGTGCGAAAAATCCGAGCTTGCAAAAAGAAGCCCTTTTACATAGCCTTTTGTCTTTATTGTGTCTGCGAGTTTTCTAACTGGAGTTTCTTCTATTGTATCTGTGGAACGGTAGAACTGCGCAAGGAAAAACTGCTGCTTTGCATTTAAAAAAGCTTCCTGTTTTTTTTCTGTAGCGAGAATCTGGCAACCGTAAGGAGTAAAATCAGTTTTTTGGCTTTGAAGATTGTATCCTGCCAGTAGAATTTTTTTGCAAAGTTCCAGGAATTGCTGATTGTTCGCTGTTAAATATTCTTTTATTCCGTCGTTTGTTTCAAGTTCTTTATACTGATTTAATTTTGATGCCACATCCTTGAATTTGCTGTTGCATTTGTAGACTGTTTCCCATTGTTCTATTGCTTTTTCAATTTTTCTGCTTTTTTCGTAGCAGATTCCAAGGAAATATCTTGCGTACAAAGTTTCCTGCGAATTTGGAACTTTTGCATTTGAAACCGCGCGTTCAAAGGCATCCGTTGCTTTTTCAAGCTGTTCCGCCATCATAAGGCAAGTTCCTTTTTCCACCAGAGCTTTTTGCCTGTATTCCTGCGAGCGTTCAGCTTTTTCAAGAAGTTTTACGGCTGTGGACAAATCTTTGTTTTCTTTGCAAACTTTTCCGAGGTAATAATAATTTTCGTAAGATTCCGGATTCAGTTTTATAGAAGTTTCCAAGGCTTGCTTTGCCTGCGTGTAATTTTTCGCTCTAAGAAGAAGCCTTCCGATTGAAGTGTAGGCTTTTGGATTCCGTTTGTTCAAAAGAATTGTTTTTTGATAAAATCCCATTGCAAGTTTTGCGTTTCCCTGAGTTTCAAGGATTTCCGCGGCTTTAAATGTGTTTTCAGGATTGTTTGGCTCAAGTTTTGTAAGCAAAAGATATTCTTTTAAAGCTTCGTCAGGCTGATTGAACCGTTTGTAAAGCTCAGCCATTTCTTTTCTGAATTCGGCTTCTGGAATTTCTCCGTTAAAAAGCGCGTTTTGGTTTACGGTTTTGTATTCAATGAAGGCAAGTTCTGGTTTTCCGTCTTTTAGATAGGCTTTTCCCAAAAAATAATGGGCTAAATAATTCCTCGGATTTTTTGAAATAACGGATTTTGCGCATCTTTGGGCAGCTTGAAATCTTCCGTCTTTTATAAGTTTTGGAATTCCGTCAATTTTTGAAGGAGTTATGATATTTTTTACTATAAAAATCAACGCTGTAGCGACAAATGCGATTAAAACACCTATTATAATTACAGATGTCAGTGAGCCCATTGAAATTCCGCCTGTTTGTTTAGTTTTTTGTTAAAAAGGTTACCTTTTTTCGCTGAATATGTCAATTTATATAGAAGACTTAAAAATTTTGCTGTTTTTCTAAGAAATTTGCTGAAATCTACAGATAATAAAATGATGTCTATTTATAGAAAATTTAAGAAATTTTTTTGTTTCTCTTTTTTGCTTTTTGCGTTCACTTCTTTTGCGCAGAATGATGATTTTTTGCAAGGTGAAAATTTGTTCAAGGAAAACCGTGTTGAAGAAGCTGTTCCGTTTTTAAAGTCAGCTATCAGCACTGGAAAATTTCCGAAGGCGTATAATTATCTTGCGCTTTGCTACGAAAAAATGGGGCTTTTAAAGGAAAGTCTTGAAGTTTGCACGGAAGGCATGAAAGTTTCTGGAACGGACAAAAAAGTTCTTGCTTTTAACGCCGGAAATGTCTGCTTTGCAATGGAAGATTTTTATTCAGCTGAAAAATGGTATTCACTTGCAATCGCCGCAAACAGGCTTTATGCTCCGCCAGTTTTAAATCGCGCAAATGCCGAGCTTAAGCAGGAAAAATATATTGCAAGCCTTGAGGACTACAAGCTTTATCTTGATTTGTCGCCGAATGACAGGCAGAAGCCGGAAATTGAGCAGCTGATTTCTTTGCTTGAAGGTTTCAAAAAAGCGGAAGAAGAGCGTCTTGCCGAAGAAAAACGTTTAAAAGAGGAAGCGGCTTTGATTCAGGCGGCTCAGGAACAGCAGATTTTGGCAGAACAACAGGCTGCGGCGCAAAAGCAAATTCAGGATGAAAAAGACAAGGCTGCGGAATTGGAAGCGAAAATGGCTGAGCAGCAGGCGCTTCTTGAACAGCAACGTGCGGAAATTGAGCGGATTTCAAAAGAAAAACAGCTCGTTGAAGAGCAAGCCGCCGCGGAAAAGAAGGCTAGAGATGAAGAAAAAGCTGCGGAGCTTGAAGCGAAGATGGCAGAGCAGGAAGCTAGACTTGAACAGCAGCGTGCAGAAATTGAACGAATGCTTCAAGAACAAAAGGCTTACCAAGAAGCGGCTCTAAAAGCTCAAAGAGAAGAGGCTGCAAAAAAAGCGGAAGAAGATGCCGCAAGAAGAAGAAAATTGCTTGAAGATGTGGCGGCTTCGCTGCAGAATTCAGAAACATCAAATATGACTGCTGGTGCAGAAGGAACAATTGATTATGGCTACGAATCAGAACTCGAATAAAGATTTGGATAAAGAAAAAAAATCTGTGGTTAAAAAAACTTTAACTGCAAGAAAAACGGCTGTTTCTTCTGCGGAAGCAAAATCAACAGTTAGAAAAACTGCGGCTTCTTCAGCAGAAAAAAAGCCTGTAGCAAGAAAAGTTTCAGCTTCTTTAGAAAAAACAAAAACGGCTGCGGCTGCAAAAACTGCCGCTTCAAAAAAAACAACAGAAACAAAAACTTCTGCTGCCAAAAAAAGTTCCGGGCTTTTAGAAAAGTCAAAGGCTGTAAGAGCTTCTGCTGCTTCTGAAAAATCTGCTGAACCTAAAGTTGCTGTGAAAAAAACTTCAGTTGAAAAAAAATCATCTTTGCCGGAAACAAAAAAAGCATCTGGTTCTTCTGCGGAAACAAAATCAACTGTAAGAAAAACCGCAGTTTCTTCTGTAGAAAAAAAGCCAGTTGCAAGAAAAACTTCTGCTTCTTTAGAAAAGCCAAAAGCGGCAACTGCAAGAACTTCCGCTGTGAAAAAATCTGTTGAGCCAAAAATTTTTACAGAAGAAAAAAAATTGGAAGCCGAGAAACTTCCTTTGCAAAAAACTGTTGCCGCTCCTATTTTGCCTCAAAAAAATTCTTTGTCTGAAAAAAAAGAAGAAACTGGAGTTGCAATAAAAAATGCCGAACCTATTTTGGCTTCAAATTTTTCAGTTGAAAAAAAATCGGCACAAAAAAATATTGAGCCTGAAAAAACGAAAAATAAAAAATCAAATAAAAAAATAGCGGCACTGCTGATTTTCTTGCTTGCTGTTTTGGCGGGCGGCGGATTTTTTGTTTTAAAGAACCAAAATTTTTTTGGCTCTAAAGATAATGTTGTTTCTGAACTTAGCGTTGAAGAAAAACTTGCGCTGGCTCAAAAATTAATTGAGCAGGGCAACTATGAAGAAGCTTTAAAAATTCTTTTGGGAATTGACGCTTCAGGAAACAGTGAGGCTGCAAAGGAACTTAGAAATAAAATTTCCGCTTTAATAAATGAAGCTTTTTCAAAGGCTTTGGAAAATGGCCACGAACAGGAAATTTTAGATTTTATTCAGTCGCTGATAAATAACGGTGAGGTTGAATCTGCACTGAAAATTCTAAATGCTATAAAAGCCGATCCGGGAAGTCCTGTAAAAGAAAAGTTGGATGCTTTGAAAAAATCTGCTGTTGATAAAGCTGTTGCGGATGGAAAAACTTCTGAGCTTTTGTCTTTGATTCAGCAGATGATAGATGACGGAAATTTTTCAGAGGCGCTTGAACTTTTGAATGCAATTTCTATTGATGGTGATGATGAAATTTCTGATATGCTGAAAAATAAAATTGAGCGTATGAAAAAACAGGCTCAAGTTTTGCAGTCAGCTGAAAATCTTTCTGATGAAGAAAAACTTGCGCTTGCTCAAAAACTTATTGACGAGGGAAAATTTGAAGAAGCACTTATTCTTTTGAACAGTTTAAATTCAAATGAAAAAAATCAGGATAAAATCAATGCTCTAAAAAAAGAAGCTGTAGAAAAAGCTTTGCAGGCTGGAATTGATTTAGGCGAGTTTGGCTTTGATGAAAACGGAAATCCAATTCTTTCTGAAGAGGAAATTCTTCGTCATAGAAATGAAGCAAAAAATAAACGTGAAATAGAAGAACAGAAAATTCAGGATGCAAAAAATGAAGCAGAACGAAAAGCACTTGAAGAAAAGAAAGCAAAAGAACAAAAGGCTTTAGAAGCGGAAAGACAAAGAAAAGCTGCCGCTGCAAAGAAAGCTCAAGAAGAAAAATTAGCAAGGGAAGCCGCTGCTAAAAAAGCAGAAGCTGAAAGAAAAGCAAAGGAAAAAGCCCTCGCAGAACAAAAGGCTAAGGAAGCTGCGCTTGCACGTCAAAAGCAGCTTGTTGAAAATTATATTTCGCATGGAAAGCAGCTCTTGTCTGAAAATAAAGATAAAGAGGCGGTTGCAGAATTTTATAATGCTGAAAAAAATCTTCCTGCAGAAGAAAAAGCTTTTGCTGGAAAAAAACTTGGAGAAGCCGCAACAGCTTTGTTTGATAGTTCTGAAAAAAAATCAGGAAATGAAAAAAAGTTTCTTCACGATGAGGCTGTAAAATTTGCAGAAAAATCCTTTGAAAATTCTAAAGAAGAACCTAACGTTATGTTTATTCTTGGAATGGACGCTCTTGAGAAACATAATTATGCTTCCGCAGAAAATTTCTTGCGCAATGCTGCAAAAAAAGATCCTGGCAACAGCACTTATTTTTATCAGCTTGGAAGAGTTCTTGCAATGCAGAAAAAATATAATGAATCGCTTGCAGCTTTTCAAACTTCAATAAAGATAAATGGAAACTTTGCGCCTGCTCATTATAACTCTGGCTTCGTTTGTGAAAAGCTCGGAAAAAATAAAGAGGCTCTCGCTTCATATAGAAATGCGGCAAAAATAAAACCGGATTATGAAAATGCGTTTATGGGCGCAGGTCATGTTTTGGCTGAAGAGAAAAATTATTCAGAGGCTGTAAAATCATATTCAGAAGCTGTAAAAATAAATCCGTCAAGAGCGCAAACTTATCAG
The DNA here is from genome assembly GCA_963654755.1 of Desulfovibrionaceae bacterium. GTDB lineage: Bacteria > Spirochaetota > Spirochaetia > Treponematales > Treponemataceae > Treponema_D. The sequence continues at coordinate 16,990 of CAVKBG010000001.1, read as the reverse complement.
GAACTTGGTTCTTGTTATTCTGAGTTGAAAAACTACAATCTTGCTGAACAGAATTTTTTAAAGGCACTTTCTTGTCCAGATTCTACTGCGGAAAAAAATGCACTTACTTATTATAATCTTTCTACCGTAATGTTTGCGCAGGATAAAAAAAATGAAGCGTTTGATTTTGCGAAGAAAGCTTATGACAACAAAGAAAAAACTTCATCTGAAGTAAAGGCAAATATTTCATATAATCTGGGACTTTTAAATCAAGAATCAGGAAATGAAAACGAAGCGATTAAACTTTATCAGGAAACTTTAAATCTTGACTCAAATCATGTTAAAGCGAATACAAATTTAGGAATGATTCTTCTTGCGAAAAATCAACCTGATGCTGCGATTGCACTTTTGCTAAAGGCTTACAAAAATGATTCTAAGAATTTTGAAGTAAATAATAATCTTGGAAGCGCCTACAGAGATACTGGCGATTTTTCAAACTCTGTTAAATTTTATAAAAATGCTCTGGATATAGAACCTGAAAATCTGACAGTAAAAGAAAATCTTGCAAAGTCATACACATCTGCAAAAGATTATAAAAATGCAAGAACTGTTTATGAAGAACTTGTAAAGAAACAACAGACTGAATGGCCTTTGTTTTTTGAGCTTGCAAAAGTTTGTCTTGCTCAAGGCGATGGAAATGGCGCGGAAAAATATTTGCTTTATTTGCAATCCAAAGCTCCTGATTTTAAAACTTCAGAAGTAAATGGATTGCTTGCTGAATTGCAGTAACTCGTTTTGCAGAGCGGATTTTATGTCCGCTTTACAAGTGCGAAAAGTTGCTGCCTTGTAATCGTTGTGTATACAGGACGTCCGTGAGGGCAGTGAGGATCTGGAAGTTCAAGAGCTCCCTTTGCAATTTTTTTTGCAGTTTCTTCATCTAGCACAGTTCCATCCATGACTGCGCTTCTGCAGGCTGTGGATGCGGCTGCTGCGTTTATCATGTCTGCAGGATTTACCCGCCGGTCAAGCACATCTTTTTTCAAATCAGCTTCTGTGCCTTTCCATCTTATTGGAACTGTTGAAAATTCCCACTTTCCATTTCCGCAGTCTTTGCATGAAAATCCAGCTTCTTCAAGTTTGTCTTTTATTGCGCGGATAAAATTATCGTCAGCGGCTGAATCTGTCTGCACAATGTATGGAACTAAAAGTGACTGTTTTTGACCTGCTTCTGCCATGATTTGATTATAAATCATTCTTTCGTGAGCGGCGTGCTGATCAATTATGTAAAGTGTTTCATTTTTTTCTGCGATAATAAAAGTCCCAAGAACACAACCTGCAAAATGAAATCCTTTTTCATATTCTGAAAAAATTTCGCTGTTGATTTCTGGAATATAATTTGGTTTCATCGGATGAAAAAAATCTTGCGAAGTTTTTGTTTTAAAGAATGATTGCCTTGTTCCGCCTGATGAAAAATTTGTTCTAGGAGTTCCACGCTTTACATCAGAATAAATTGAATTTATTTTGGGAATATTATTTTGATGCGCAAAATTTTCTTCAACAAAATTATTTTTTTCAGTATTGGAATTAAAAGAAAATTCATTTGAAAGCGAATCTTCCGTTTTATCCTCTGCATTTTGGCTGAGCATTGTTTTTACAGTATACTGCTTGAAAAAATTTCTTGTTGTTGAGCTTACTGCATGATGAAGTGCGTTTATGTCTTTGAATCTGGCTTCACGTTTTGCCGGATGAATGTTGAAGTCTACAAGCGACGGATTCATTTCTACAAAAAGACAGGCGACTGGAAAAGTTCCGTTTGGGAAGTATCCTTGCGTTCCATAAACAATGGCTTGCATAAGTGAATATTCTTGTATTTTTCTTCCGTTGACGTAAATGAAAATATCTTTTCGGGAAGTTCTTGCAACAGACGGCTCTCCAATAATCAGTGTAAATGAAAAATTTTTTTCAGAGTCCTCATGTTTCAGTTCATAAAATAAATCGCTGCTTTCAAAAAATTCATTTGTCTGAACAAATCTTTCCTTTAAAGATTGTCCTGCCGGAAGCGAAAGTTTTTCTTCGCCGTCGTTTACAAAAGTAAAGGCAATGTCTGGGCGCGGAAGAATTTTTTCTTCAAAAATTGTCCTGCACTGAATTCCTTCTGAAGGTGGTCTTTTTAAGAATTGTCTTCTGGCAGGAAAATTTTCAAAAAGTCCTGATGACTGCGCTATTGTTCCTTCTGTTGAAGCGCAAGGCTCTATAATGTGATCTTCCGTTACAGAAGCATTCATTTTCCAGCCGCCGCTTTTTATTTCCAGACGGCTTACTGCTGCAATTGAAGAAAGCGCTTCTCCTCTGAATCCCAAAGTTGAAAGGCTAAGTAAATCTGTTTCTGTTGAAATTTTGCTTGTTGCATGAGGATGCGCGCATTGAATCAAATCTTCTTTTGACATTCCGCAGCCATTGTCTATGACTCTGATTTTTTCAATTCCGCCGCTAGAAATTTCAACTCTGATTCTTGTAGCTCCGCTGTCAACTGCATTGTCCATAAATTCGCGGACAATAGCGCAAGGTTTGTCTATGACTTCCCCGGCGGCAATTTTTCTTGCAACTTCCGCATTGAGAATTTTTACGCGTCTTTGTTCTGTCATGCTCTTGTTCCAGTGATTTCAGAAGATTCGTCAAAAAGACCTAGCACAGGAGCGTTTTCAGTTTTTGCTTTTTGTTTTTTTTCTTGTGCGGATTTTTCATCTTCTGAAACATCAGGATTGTTCATTAATATTTGAATTTTGCTTTCCATTTCGTCAAGGGATTTTTCCATGGATTTTGCAAGCTTTATTCCTTCCTCAAAATCTTTAAGCGCATCTTCTAGGCTGATGTCACTTTTTTTTATGGAAGCGGAAAGTTCTTCGAGTCTTTTTAGTTTTTCTTCAAAGTTTGTCATTTTATTCTCCGTTAATTTATTTTGTCAACAGTTGCGAAAATCAATCCTTCCGCCGGTCTGATTTTTATTTTTGCGCCGTTGGAAAGTTCAGATGACTTTCTTATTATCTTTCCATTTTCATCGCAAACCATAGAATATCCTCTGTCAAAAATATTCTGCGGATTGCAGTTTTCCAAATTCTGCAGGTAGAGTTTTATTTTTATTCTTCTGTCCTTTATTATATTTTCCATTGCGTCTTTCATTGAATCAAACGCCTTGTCAAATCTTTCTGAATATTTTTGTTCGATGTTTTGCAACCTAGTCCGCATATTTTCAGGATCGAAATTTCTTAGCATGAGCCGTAAAGAATTTGTTTTGTTTTGAATTTCCGAAAAGAGAATGGATTTGAAATTTTCAATGTTGCTTTCTATATCGGATTTTCTTGGAATTGCAATTTCAGCCGCCGCGCTTGGTGTTGGAGCTCTTACGTCCGCCGCAAAGTCGCTTAATGCCCAGTCAATTTCGTGTCCAACCGCAGAGATTGTAGGAATCTTTGAGTTTGCAATTGCACGGACAACTTTTTCTTCGCTGAATGGAAGCAAGTCTTCTAAAGAACCTCCGCCTCTTCCGACGATTAAAACATCGCACATATTATATTCGTTTGCAGCTTTTATCATGTACTCGATTGTGTCTGCGGCATTTTCACCTTGCACTATCGCAGGAAAAACAATGACGCTTACTTTGTCATTTCTGCGCCGCCTTATATTTAAAATATCACGCAGAGCAGCTCCGTTTGGACTCGTAACAACTCCGACTGTTTTTGGAAAAAATGGAATCGGACGTTTCCTTGCTGAATCAAAAAGTCCTTCTGCGGCAAGTTTTCTTTTCCGCATTTCAATCATTTCCATTATGTTTCCAGCTCCGGCTTCAATCATTGACGAAACTTGAATCTGATAATTTCCGCGCGGACCATAGACTGTTATTTTTCCTCTTACTTGAACAAGCATTCCGTCCTTTGGAATGAAATTCAATGCAGAGGCCGCTCCTCTGAACATTACCGCTGAAATCTGGCTGTCTGAATCTTTAAGCGAAAAATAAAGATGCCCGGATGAGCTTGGCTTGTAATTTGAAATTTCTCCTTTTAAAATTATATTTTGAAAAGAGCCTTCAAGCATTGTCTTTATGAGTTCTGTCAGCTGCGAAACTGTTAGAGCGTTGTCTTTTTTTGATTCGTTTTGCATTTCCATTTTGCTCCGATTGTAAACATTCCGTTTAATTTAGACAAGATATTTTCCGATAATGAAATGATGAAGAATTTAGTTTTTTTATATATAGATGAAAATTCGGCTCATGCTTTTGAAAAAGTTTTTTCTGAAAAATCAGCTTTTGAAAGATGTCTTGACTGGGCTGCTGATATTTCAGATTTGTGCGGAATTGTTGTTGCCTGCTCGGAAGAAAATAAAAATATTGTGGAATCTTTTGTGTCTTCGTTTGGCAAAGAAAAAATAAAAGTTGTTTCAAAAAATTTTTGGAATACTGCGATTTTAATAGAAGAAATGTTCACGCAGGTTTCTAGCTTTTTCGCAGATGACGTTGTTTATTCTTCCGCAGACAGACCGTTTCTTGATAAAGAACTCACAAATGAAATTCTTGAAAGCCACAGAAAATATATTTCTGAATATACTTTTGCTGATGGTTATCCTTACGGTTTTTCGCCTGAAGTTATAAATTCTGGAACTTTAAAAATTCTTTCAACTTTTGCATCTGAAACTCACAAAGCGCTTGGAGAATTGCCTGTTTCAAATGAATGCATTTTTAATGTTATGAAGGCTGACATAAATTCTTTTGAAATTGAATCCGTGATTGCGCCAAAAGATTTCAGGATGCTGCGTTTTGATTTTTCGTGTTCGCAAAAAAGAAATTTTGTTGCTTGCCAGAAACTTTATTCGAATGCGCTGAAAAATGAAATTCCGCTTACTGCAAAAAAACTTTCCGAGCTTGCTGAAAATTGCGCTGATGTGCAGATGACTTTGCCGGCATTTTACAATATTCAGATTTCAGAAAACTGTCTTGCAAATCCATTTTATAATCCTTATCCAGAAGCTTTTAAAAATAAATTCGGGTACTTTCCTTTTGAAAATGAAAATCCAAATCCAAAAGATATGAGCTTGGAAAAATTTAATTTTCTTGTTGAGCAGATTTCAAATTTTTCAGAAGATGCCGTGATTGGTTTGAGTGCATGGGGAGAACCGTTGCTTAATAAAAACTTCGCGGAATTTGTTGAAATAATTTTGCGCCATAAAAATCTTTCCGTTCTTGTAGAAACTGATGGCGTTTTGGTTACGGAGCAGCTTGCTTCAAAAATTTTTGAAATTTCAGAACGAGCTGGAAAAAGAAAAAATGGAACTGAAAATGTAACTTGGATTGTTTCAATTGATTCTTTTAGCGAAGATATGTACAACAAAGTTTTTTCAAATGGAAATTTTAATGCGGCTGTAAATTCAGTTCTTACTTTAAATAAATTTTTCCCATCTTCTGTTTATCCTCAGTTTACAAGAATGAATGAAAACGAAGATGAGCTTGAAAAGTTCTATAGATTTTGGCATTCAAAAGAATCTCCTTCCGGCGGAAAAGTTATAATTCAAAAGTACAACGATTTCTGCAAACTTTTGCCTTCAAGGAAACCTGCTGATTTGTCTCCGCTAGAAAGAAATGTCTGCTGGCATTTAAAGCGCGACATGACAATTCTTTGCACTGGTGAAGTTCCTCTTTGCAGACAGTTTTTATTTTCTTCGGTGGGAAATGTTTTTGATGAAGGCGTAGAAAATATCTGGAAAAAATTTTTTGTTGAAGTTCAAAATCAGCTTGAAAAAAAATATGGAGAAAAATGCAAGGATTGCGATGAATACTATACCTTCAATTTTTAATCAGCATAAAGTTTCTTATACAGTTATCGGCGGAACTGAAAATCCCAAGCAAATTCTTATGCCTATTACCTGTGTCGTTCTTAGCAGATCGGGAAGGCATTATAGAACAAGAGTTCTTGAAAATTTGCTGCAGAAGGGATTTGAAAAAATTATAAGCGTGAATCCTGAAAATGAACGGAAAGCTGTGGATTCATTTGCAAGGCATTTTCCTACTGTAAAATTTTTAATTGCATTGGAAAATGTATCGCAAGGTGAGCTTTTGAACATTGCTTTTTCTGAAGCTGAAACTCAGTATGTTTTAGTTGTTCAAGAAGAAATGTGTCTTGAAAAATTTTCTTTTGATGCTTCTATGGTTTCTAAGTTTATAAAGAAAAATCAGTTTTGCATTGCTCCAAGACTTTTTTCTGATAGCTCTACAAAACTTCCTGTCGCACTTTTTCCTTCAGCAAGAAAATCTGTTTTTGAAGTTGAAGCAGATTCCGTTTTTTTAGACGGACAGCCAACTTTGTATCCCGCTGATTACGCTGGTTTCTATAACCGTGAAAAATTTATTCTTCTTGGCGGAATTGACTATACGATTTCTTCCGAATACTGGCAAAAAATTGATTTCTTTTTTAGGTCATGGCTCTGGGGAGAAAAAATAAATTTATCCACAGGATTTGAGTTTAAATATACAGGCGCAGTTCCTGAAGAAAACCTAACGGTAGATATTTCATATCTTAGATTTTACTTGAAAAATCTTTTGCCTGTTTTTTTGTCCGATCATGCAAAAATACCGTGGCTTTCATATTTTGCTTTTAAATTAAAAAGTTCTTGTGGATTTGTTGAATCAATGCGACAATTTAAAGATGCTATGCGATGGACGAAGGAAAATCAGTATAGATTTAAAACAGACGCTGTTGCTCTTATTGAAAACTGGGGAAAATAATTCCGAGGTAAAAGATGAATTTAAAAAAAATAAAAGAAGGAATTAAAAAAATTGTTACTGGAAAAAAACGAGTTGTTGTAATTGTCCAGTGCCGTTTGTCTTCCACAAGGCTTCCCCGAAAAGCTCTTTTGCCTCTTGGCGGAAAAACAATTCTTGAATGGACTTTAGCTTCAATGAAAAAAGTCGAGGCTTCAAAATATTTTCTTGCGGTCGATGAGGAAAGCAGGGAAGAGCTAGAGCCTATTGCAAAAAAATGCGGCTGGGATTTTTACGCAGGCTCACAATCTGATGTGCTTGACAGATTTTGCAATGTTATAAAAATCTCCAAGTCTGATGTTGTTTTAAGAGCGACAGCAGACAATCCGTTCTTGTTTTATGAAGCTGCACAAAAACTTGTTGATGAATATTTTTTAAGAGAAAAAAATTCTCCTGTTGACTACATTACTTTTTCTGGGCTTCCTCATGGTTCTGGAGTTGAAGTGTTCAATGCGGACTCTTTGCTTGAAGCTGCATCTGAAACTGACTTGCCTTATGACCATGAGCATGTAGGACCTGCGCTTTATAATCATTCTGAAAAATATATTTGCGCGTTTGTAAAAGCTCCACAGGAATTTTATTATCCAGACTATAGAACTACAGTTGATACATTTTCTGATTATAAAAGAGCATTAAGAATTATAAAGAAAATTTCGAGTGAAAAAAAATCAACAGAGCCTTATTCTACAAGTGAAATTTTAAGTGCGCTTTCTTTTCCTGCTGTGAAAAATCCTGTTCTCTTGATTCCGTCTGTAAAGAAAGGACATGGAACCGGGCATTTAAGAAGATGCCTTGAGCTTGCAATTGCAAATGGCTGGGATATTTATATTCCAGATGACGCTGATTTAACCCAACGTTTGGATTTAATTGAAGATGCTCGGAAAAACGGACTTGATGATTTTCAGATTGTAAATAATATTTCAGATTTATCTGAATATTGTCTTGCGATTACGGATTTATTTTCAGCTGATAATAATTTTATTCGTTCTATAGCATCAAGAATTCCTGTTGCAAGCATTGATGAAGGAAACTGTGACAATGGCTATGCAGAATATCTTTTTGATATAATTCCTTCATTAAAATCGAATCGAAATGTAAATTACTACAATCCGGCTTTTATTCCTTTACCTGAAAAAAAACATTCTTCTTTTCCTGCCAAAATAAACAATGCGCTGATTTGTGTTGGCGGAGAAGATCCTGCAAATCTTCTTTTAAAATCGGCAGTTGCGCTTGCAAAAAATAATGTTCATGTTTTGGCAGTTGCATCTTCAAAAGAAAAAGTTTTTGAAACAGAAAAAAATATTCCAGAAGATTTAAAAAAATATATAACTGTTTCTTCTCCAATTGAAAATTTAAAAGAAGAGCTTTTTAAATATGATCTTGTTGTTACTCACTTTGGCTTTACTGCTTTTGAAGCCGCTGGAGCAAATTGCGCTGTAATTCTTTTGGGAACGACACCTTTGCATATTCGTCTTTCAATTGCAAATGGATTTAAATGTCTTGCTCCAAAAAAAATAAATCAGAAAATGTTCAAGAGCCTTCTAATTCAGCCTGAAAATCTTTTAGTCAAAAATAAAGTTGAAGCTTCTGAAAATCTTGCTTCCTTTACAAAAAAACTTTCGCTTGGAAGCCATTTTGAATGTCCTGTCTGCAAAACTGGTGAAGGCTTTAAAAACAAAATTGTGGCGAGAAATAAAAACAAAACTTACAGAAGATGCTCAAGCTGCGGAATGATTTATATGTCTTGGACTTTGTCAGAAGTTCAGACTGAATATAACCATGCGTATTTTTTTGAAGACTATAAAAAACAATACGGAAAAACTTATCTTGATGATTTCGATTCAATTAAATCTGTCTGCTTAAGACGAATTTCAATTATTGATTTTTTCTACAGACTTACAAATAGAATTTCAAAAAATATTCCTTCTGTCTTGGACATTGGATGTGCAATGGGACCGTTCCTTTCTGCCGCAAATGATTCTGGGTGGCAGGTTTTTGGTGCGGACATTTCACAAAGCGCAGTCGAATATGTTCAGCAGACTTTGAATTTTCCGGCTAGCTGCGTAAGTTTTCCAGACGCGGATTTTATTTCAGAATTCGGAATTGAAAAATTTGACGCGGTTACAATGTGGTACGTTATAGAACATTTTAAGAACCTTGATTCCGTGCTGAAAAAAGTTTCTGAAATTGTAAAGGACGGCGGAATATTTGCGTTCAGCACTCCGTCTGCATCTGGAGTGAGCGGAAAATATTCTAGTGATGATTTCTATGAAAAAAGTCCTGCTGACCATTATACAATTTGGGAAATAAAATATACAAAAAAAATTTTGAGAAAACATGGATTTAAAGTTGTAAAAGTTGTTTCAACTGGAATTCATCCGGAACGTTTTCCTCTTGCAAAAAAAATGCAATGGGCTTCAAATTCTTTGCCAATGAAAGTTTTAGCTGATTTGTGTAAACTTCTAAATTTAGGCGACACATTTGAGGTTTACTGCAAGAAAATTAAATCCTAAAATCAGTTTGCTTTTATGTCGAAAATAATAAGTAAATGAATGAGCGTTATATTTTGATTTTAGGCGCAGGATTAATGCAGCGTCCTTCAATAGAAGCAGCAAAAGAACTTGGCTACAAGGCTCTTGTAATAGATGCGAATCCAGACGCAGTTTGTGTTCCGTTTGCAGATCGTTTTGAAAAAATAGATTTAAAAGACACGGACGCAATTGTAGATTTTGCTTTGTCTCTGGGGAAAAATCTTTGTGCAGTTTTTACAGCCGGAACGGATTTTTCAGCTCCAGTTTCTCTTGCTTGCCAAAAATGCGGATTTGTTTCTCATAGTTTTGAAGCGGCGATGAATGCCAGCAATAAAATTCTTATGCGTGAATGCTTTAAGAAAAATAAAATTCCTTCACCTGATTTTTTTGAAGCCGATGAAAATTTCATAAATGAATTTCAGAAAAATAAAACTCCAGAAATTCATTTTCCAAAAGTTGTAAAGCCTGTAGATAACATGGGAGCGCGTGGCTGCAGGCTTGTTAGAAACAAAGATGAATTTCTTCCTGCATTAAAAGACGCAGTTTGTTTTTCCCGCACAAAAAAAGCTATTGTTGAAGATTTTATGGAAGGTCCTGAATTTTCAATTGATGCGCTTGTTGTAAACGGAAAAGTTGTCGTCGCTGGATTTGCAGACCGCCATATTTTTTTTGAGCCTTATTTTGTTGAGCTTGGACATTCAATGCCTTCTGAAATTTCAGAAAATAAAAAACAGGAAATTGTAAAAGTTTTTACAGATGCGGTTCTTGCTCTAGGGCTTACAAACGGAGTTGCAAAGGGAGACGTAAAGTACACAAAGCAAGGTCCTATGATTGGCGAAATTGCGGCGCGGCTTTCCGGCGGATATATGTCTGGCTGGACTTTTCCTTATTCATCAGGATTTGAACTTACAAAAGAAGCAATGAAAATCGCATTGGGAATTCCTTCTGATTTTTCAAACGTCGCAGAAATTCCTTCTACAAAATTCAGCCATGAAAGAGCATTTATTTCAATTCCCGGAAAAATAAAAAAAATCTACGGCGAAGAAAAAGCTTGGGCTTCTCCATTTGTAAAAAATATTTTTTTCAGAGTAAAAGAGGGAAGCTCGGTTGATTTTCCGCGGAACAATGTTGAAAAATGCGGAAACGTAATATCTTCGTCAATGGAACGTGAACTGTCAAAAAAAGGAGCTGAATCCGCAGTTGCCCAGATTGTGCTTCGCTTGGAGCCAAAAAATCCGCAGACTGAAAATTTTCTTTCATGTGTTGAGCTTCCGCAGGAAAAAGGATTTCCGTTCAGCGCATTTGATTTCAATGCAAAAGACGAAAAGTTTTTAGCTGAACTTGAGGAGATTCCGTTCATTGAAAAAAATCAGCCTGCGCAAAATTGTGTTCCAGAAAGCATAAAAAATTCTATGGAAATGCGCGACTGGAATTTCAGAACAATAAAGGACACGCTTTTTCTTTTTGACAAAATTTCACCTGAGCATCAGCGGCTTGATTCCAAAAAATTCTGGTGCTGCCTTTTACGCGCCGGCATTCAAGGAATTTTGTATTATTCTGATTCTGTTCAGCTGGAGGAAAAATGAAGATAAAAACTTTTGCTTTTTTTCTGCTTTTGATTTTTCCATTTTCAGTTTTTTCTCAAGGCGCAAAAGTCGATTTTCTTCAGAATGTGCAGAAATCAGGAATTTCATTTTACTGGGATCCGCTGACTTCTTCCGGGCTTCTTGAAAAAAACGGACACAGAATTTCATTCAGGGCAGGCGACTCTTTTTTTCTTCAGGATTACAAAACTCTTGTGCAGGAAGACGCTCCTTCATTTGAAAACGGAAAGCTTGTTTCTTCCCAGTCGTTTTTTAACCTAGCTGAAAATTTCTTTAAATTGCAGAATGCAGAAGCTCCGTATAAAATCGGCGCAATTCTCATTGATCCAGGACACGGCGGAAAAGATCCGGGCGCAAGTTCAAGCCATGTTTCAGACGGAAAAAAAGTCAAGGTTGTTGAAAAAGACATAAATTTAAAAGTCGGACTTAAGCTCCGCGATTACCTAAAAAAAACTTATCCTGAAAAAAATATTTTAATGACGCGCAGCACGGACGTTTTTCTTACACTTTCCCAGCGCACAGAAATTGCAAACTCAGTAAAGCTAAAAGAAAACGAAGCGATTCTCTATGTTTCCGTCCACGTAAATTCAAGCCTTAGCGAAAAAGTTACCGGCTATGAAGTTTGGTATCTTTCTCCGGGATACCGCCGTCAGGTTTTGAATTCCAAGTCGGTGAATGAGGACGCTTCAATTCTGCCGATTTTGAACAGCATGACGGAAGAGGAATACACAACTGAATCAATTCTGATGGCGAAATTTATAATGAACGGAATTTCAGCGCAAGTTGGAACTTTGAGCAATTCCCGCGGAATAAAAGAAGAGGAGTGGTTTGTCGTCAGGAATTCAAAAATGCCGAGCGTTCTTATAGAACTTGGTTTCCTTACGAACAAAAAGGAAGGCTTGCTTTTGAGCGATGACAAGTACTTGCAGAAACTGTCGCTTGGAATATATAATGGGCTTCAAGAATTTGTGACGAATTTTGAGCGGACCCGCGGATTTACAGGAAACTAAAATTGAATAGAAAATCAAAAGTAAATATTTTCGCGTTTGTTTTTGCAGGCGTTTTCTTTGGCTCGCTGATTGTTTCGGGCGCGGCTTTTTATTTTTACAAGTATCATTGCAGGCAGATTTTTTATTTTGAATCCTATGACTCAAGCCGAATCTGCACGGAAACTAGATATTCAGAAAAAAAGAGCGGAGATGAAGAGATAAGAGCTTTTGTTGACGATCTTTTGCTTGGGCCGATGACAAACCGCTTTAAATTTCTTTTTTCTCCGGGAACAAGAACTGAATTCTGTTTTTCAAATGGAAAAGAGCTTTACGTTGGACTTTCAAAGCAGGCTCTTTTCGTCAATTCAGAAACATTTAATATGAGGCAGAATGTTTCGTTGCTAAGAAAAAATATTGTGAAGAATTTCACAAATATCAATAAAATTTATATATATATCGATGGAAAGCCAGTATTTGCGGAAAATTAGCATTTGTTTGCCTGTTTTATTTTGCGGTGTTTTATCCAAAAAAAAATAAAAGAAGTTGACAAAAATGTTTTCTTAATAGATACTATTATAACAAGGCTACATCATATATGTATTAAAAGGAGCTTCTAATGAAGAGGACTTTATTTTTAACCGTTGCTGCAATGATTTTGGCAGGTTCAGTTGCTGTTGCAAGAGAATCAGTTCTTATTGATTTTTCACAGCTCGATGCAGACACTGTAGCAGACGAAAACGGAAATCCAACACAGAACAGCAGAACTGTAATGGATTATTCTGTTGCTGCCGGCGCAACTTTCACAAGTGATCAGAAAACACTTATGAAGACTTCACTGGCTCTTCCTGAATGGGAAGTTGTACTTAATTCTTCTGCCAAGAACCCGGTTTCTGTTGCTCTTTCTCAGGTAGTTGCTGCTCCTGTAAAAGAATCAGCAGATGTTCCTTTCGCTGGAAAGAATGTAATGGGCGTTCGTGTTATTTTCCCAACTTGGGCAAACAATGCAAATGCAAAAATCGTTCCTGCATTCGATATTCCTGCTTACGAGCCACTCTCTGACGCTGATGAGAACGGTGAACGCCAGCAGCCAACAGATGAGCAGAAAGGAAAATATCTTTTTGAAGACGGATACGGTGTTGTAAGAAACGTTGGCACATTGAAATCAATTGCTGTTACAACAATGGGCATGAACTACCCACACGCTCTTTATGTTCTTCTTAAGGACAATGACGGAGTAGAACGCCGCTATCTTATGGGAAATCTCTATTTCGATGGCTGGAAGACTCTTATTTGGAACAACCCAGATTACATTTCAGAAGTTCGCACTCGTGAAATCAGAGTTTACCCAATCTATCCACGCGGAATTCCATTTGTAAAATTCTCTGGATTCCAGGTTGCACGTGATGCTTCTCACATCGGAGACAACTTCATTGGTTACTTCAAAGATGTAAAGGTTATTTACGACCTCGCTATCCTTACTTCTGATCGCGACATCGATGACGAAGACCTTTGGGGCATCATTACAAAGAAAGAAAGAGACCGCCAGAATGGTGAGATGGCTCGCTTTGGAAACAAGCAGGTTAACCGCTATCTCGAAAAGTCTAAGATGGCTACAGAAGCAGAATTCACATCTTCTCTTGAAGAAAATTCTGATTCTAACGCACAGTCTTCAACACAGGATTCATCAGCTACTGTTCAGTAATCTCTGAAACTTGTGTTGCGTCAAAGACCGTCCTTACGGGACGGTCTTTTTTTATGAAATAAGATTTTTATAAATCAATTTCAAATATTAATAAATTTTTTAAACTGATTCATTGTTATATTTTGCCTATGTCTGAAAAGAATTTTACACTGCCAAACAAACTCGAAATTGAAAAGCGCTATGAAAGCTATAGACCCGCATTCAATGAAATTCTGGAAAAAATTGAAAATCTGTTAAAGCAGAAAATTAATTTGCCTTCAAATCCTACTTATAAAGCTAGAATAAAATCTTTTCCTAGCTATTATAAAAAAATCCTTAGGCAAAAAGCTAAAGAATCTTCGGAAAGCAATGAGCTTGTTACTCTCACAGATATGATTGGCATCCGTGTAATTTGCGCTTTTGTTGAAGATCTTGCTCTTGTTGAAAAGCAGGTTGTGGAATCTTTTGATGTAAAAGAAATTGAGCGTAAAGGCGCGGAGCAGTCATTTAAAGAGTTTGGATATGAGTCAGTTCATATTCTTATTTCAATACCGGAAAACTGCTTGCCAGAATCAGGAATTTCCGAAGAACTTAGAAAAAATCTTGTATGTGAAATTCAGGTTCGCACAATTTTGCAGGATGCTTGGGCAGAAGTTGAGCACGAGCTTATTTATAAGTCCGAATTCAATCCTTTTGACAAGCCTTTGCGCCGAAAACTGGCTTCCATAAACGCAAGTCTTACTTTGGCGGATATTATTTTTCAAGAAATCAGGGATTATCAAAAGAAGCTTCAAAATGAACTTGGAGCAAGGCGCAGTTCCTTTTATGAAAAAGCTGATGAATTTTCAGAGGAAATGCTTGGGCAATCTCATCGTCAGGCGGCAGAATCTACTTCTATTGAAAGCCCGTTTTCCAAAGGCAGCATAGATGATTTGGTTCTTACGGCTTTGCATGAGCACAATACAGGAAACTTTAAAAAGGCAGTTGAAATTTATACGCAGATAATCAATTCAGAGCCAGTTCCTCCTGCAATGGTTTTGAGTGTAATTTACAAGCATAGGGGAATGGCGTATTTTGCGCAAAGCATTTATGAAGAAGCCTTGAATGATTTTAAGAAAAGCGTTGAACATGATCCGAAGTGCTTTAGGTCGATTTATTATGAAGGCATTGTGTATTCTGTTCAGGGAAAAGAAAAAGAAGCTGTTGAATGTTTTGACCGTTCGCTTGCTATTGATGCTTTCCAGAGCCATGTTTATTACAGAAGGGCTTTGGCGCTTTTTAATCTTGGAAACTACACAAAGGCAATGGAAGATGTGAACAATGCATTGAAACTTGGTCTTGAAGATGAAGATTTAAATACTTTAAAGTTAAAGCTTATAAAAAAATTTGATATGGAAATGTAAAAAAAAATTGACTTTTTTAGTATTTTGCTATTGACATAAAATGCTGATGTATGATATATTCTGATTATCGCAATGAGCAATAGCTCTTGTGTATGTCTCCCTCGTCTAGTGGTTAGGACATCGGGTTTTCATCCCGACAACATGGGTTCAATTCCCGTGGGAGATGTTAAAGACCTTGATGATTTTCAAGGTCTTTTTTTATTGTCAAGATGATTCATTGTTATTTCCGAATAGGGCAATCTTGTTTCCGTAATTTATGCGAAATTAATATTTTTCAAGACAATAATAGTTTTTTATAAAGCAAGCAAAATAATAGCCCAAGTGTAGAGTTTTGATAATAATAGTCATTTATGTATCATTCCCGTTACGACACGGAAATCTGTTGGAAATTTTCAATAGATTATCGGGTCAAGCCCGATAATGACATTAAATTATAAAATTCGAAATTAAGGGTAATAAAATTCTTTAGATAAAAAATATTCCCCGGTTGTGTGCCAGGGAATAAAAAATTTTGTTCTAATCGATAATTACAATGTCTAAAAAGCCTTTAGTTCTTTATAAAATCATTACAATTATTTTTGCTGTCAAAACAACAGAAACGAGCGCGAGCGGGTAGGTTGCGGCATAAGCAGAAGAAACTTCATCAGTTCCTGCGGTTGCAATTAATGAACCCAACGCCGGTGTGCTTGTCATTCCGCCTGTTATAGAGCCAAGGTTGTTGAAGAGGCTTAGCTTGAATACATAGTGTGCGATTATATAGCCTACAACCATTGGAACTGTTGTCATAACTGCGCCGTAAATAAAGTATGAGAATTTTACATTTGAAACGAAGTTTACGCCGCCCGGAACTCCAGCACCAATAAGGAACAAGACAAGTCCAAGTTCACGCATAAAGTTCAATGTCTGCTTGCTGATTCTGCAGTCAAGTTTTCCGATTCTTCCGAAATGACCGATTATAAGTCCTGCAACAAGAGTTCCGCCGGAATTTCCAAGTGAAAAATTGACTTTTGGAATTTCAATTGCGCCGATTATGCAGCCAAACGCAACTGCGAGGAAAAATGGGAAAAATCCGAATTCTTCCAGCTGAGTAAGTTTTGCCTTTGGTTCTGGAATTACTACAGAATTTGCCGCGACAAATGATTCTCTTTCCTTTGCCATGTCAACTTTTAAAATTTTTGGAACAAGCTGAACAAAAAGAACAACTCCAAGAACTCCGTAAAGATATGCGATTCCGTAGCCTGCGCTGATTGCGTCCTGGTTTACATTTGGAACTTCTTTTGCCGCCGAAAATCCCGGTGTGCTTGTAAGTCCGCCTGTCAAAAGTCCTGCCGCCATTTCTGGAGAAAGCGTGTTGTCGAGCTTAACAAAAATTGCCGCTGTAATTCCGCCGATTGCAATTATTATTACTCCAAGCAAAAGGTATGCAATTGATTTTTTGTTGAATGTGCGGAAAAACTTCGGGCCTGCGATAAGTCCGACTGCTGTAACAAAGAGAGCCGTTCCGATATTTGAAATTAAGCTGAAACTTGACTTTATTGAATTGCTCCATAAAGTGATTTTTTTTGCTTCAATTGAAAATTCTGGAAAATAATGGATTAAAATACCATAGGCAAGGGCAACAATAAGAACGCCTGCTGTTCCCAGCGAAATTCCTTTTACATTGATTCCGCCGAGCATAAAACCTAGCGCGCCAATAATAAAGACAATGAAAATGACCGACAGTGTGGAGGAACACAGCCCGGCAAGATAAGTAAGCATTTTTTTACCTCTATAAAAAATATATTCTATTGATTATATCACTTTCAAATGACTTATACAATGTGTTCTATAGAATAGTCAGTTTTATACTAGAGAAAGTATTTCTTTAGTTTGATAGTTTGAAATTATTAAAACTGAACAAAAAGGGGATGTCTCAAAAGTATCGACCCTGTCATAAAATTTGTGTAAATGGCAGAGTTTAATTAAGACCGGGAACACGCCCGTCAAATAATATCG